>CAXTUO010000265.1:0-5735 GCA_964247175.1 uncultured Acetobacteraceae bacterium
CGCCGCGGCCACCCGGGCATAGCGCGGCAGCTCCGCCACCAGCCGCGCCCGCCGCCCCACGCCGTGCCGCGCGGCGCGGGCGGCCAGCGCCTCGACCTTCATCTTTGCCATGTCCACGCCGGTCGGGCACTCCCGCCGGCACGCCTTGCACGACACGCACAGCGCCAGCGCGTCCAACACCTCGTCCCCGGCCATGGCGTGCAAGCCTTGGGCATCCGGCCCAAGCTGCCCCGTCAGCGCCAGCCGCAGCGTGTTGGCCCGGCCGCGGGTCAGGTGCGCCTCGTCCCGCGTCACGCGGTAGCTCGGGCACATGCTGCCGGCGTCGAACTTGCGGCAGGTGCCGTTGTTGTTGCACATCTCGACCGCCGCCAGCATCCCGCCAAGCGGCCCCGGGTGCTCCGACCAATCGAGCTTCGGGACGAAGCCCGGCGCCGCCGCGTAGCCCGGCGGGTAGCGGAACAGGCTGCGGTCGTCCATGCGCGGGGCGCGCACCACGCGGCCTGGGTTCAGCAGGGCCGCCGGGTCGAAGGCGTCCTTCACCGCCTCGAACGCACGGACGATGCGGGGACCGAACATGCTTTCGTGGAACTCGCTGCGCACGATGCCGTCGCCGTGCTCGCCGCTGTGCGACCCCTTGTACTCGCGCACCAGGGCGAAGCATTCCTCGGCCACGGCGCGCATGGTGCGGACGTCGGCCGGGTCCTTCATGTTCAGCACCGGGCGCACATGCAGGCAGCCGACGCTGGCATGGGCATACCAGGTCCCCTCCGTGCCGTGCCGCGCGAACACGTCGTTCAGCCGCTCCGTGTAGTCCGCGAGGTCGTCGAGACCCACCGCGCAGTCCTCGATAAAGGAGACGGGCTTCCCGTCGCCTTTCATCGACATCATGATGTTCAGCCCGGCTTCCCGCACCTCGGCGATGCCGGCCTGGAACACGGGATCGGTGGCGCGCACGACGGCGCCGGGCCAGCCGAGGTCGGCCATGAGGGCGTCCAGATCGTCGAGCTTGCGGAGCAGCGGCGCGTCGGCGTCGCCGTGGAACTCGACGATCAAGAGGCTGTCCGGCTCGCCCTGCACCATCTTGTCGATGGTGGCGCGGTAGATCGGGATGCTGCGGCCGAGGTCGATCATGGTGCGGTCCACCAGCTCCACCGCCTCCGGCCCCAGCGCGACCAGGTGCCGGGTCGCCTCCATGGCGGCGCGGAAGGTCGGGAACTGGCACACGCCCAGCACCTTGCGCGGCAGCACCGGCTGCAAGGTCAGTTGCAGCGCCGCCGAAAACGCCAGCGTGCCCTCCGACCCCACCAGCAGCCGCGCCAAGTTCTCCCGCCCGGCCCGGCGCGCGGCCGGGGTCAGCGCCTCGATGTTGTAGCCGCCGACCCGGCGGAGCTGTGCCGGGAACCGCGCCGCGATCTCCTCCGCTTCCGCCGCGCCCAGCGCCCGCAGCTTCTGGATCAGCGCGGCGATGCCCGGGGCCGTGTCCCCGCCCAGGTTGTCCGGGACCGGGCCGAAGCGGTGCCGGGTGCCGTCCGCCAGCAGGGCGTCGATGGCCAAGACGTTGTCGGCCATCAGCCCGTAGCGGATGCTCTTGGACCCGCAGGAGTTGTTGCCCGCCATGCCGCCCAGGGTGCAGCGGCTGTGCGTGCTGGGGTCCACCGGGAAGAACAGCCCGTGCGGCTTGAGGGCGGCGTTCAGGTGGCCGAGCACGAGGCCCGGCTCCACCCAAGCGGTCCGCGCGTCGGCGTCCACCTCCAGCACCCGGCGCAGGTGCTTCGTGCAGTCGATCACCAGGGCGCGGTTCACGGTTTGCCCGCATTGGCTGGTGCCGCCGCCGCGGGGCAGCACGGGGACGCCGTGCTCCCGCGCGACCGACAGCGCCGCCGCCACGTCCGCCGCCGTGCGCGGCACCACGACGCCCACCGGCTCGACCTGGTAGATGGAGGCATCGGTGGCGTAGCGCCCGCGGTCGGCGCGGCCGAACAGCACCTCGCCCTCCACCTCGCCCTCGATCTCGCGGCGCAGGCGTTGGGCCAGGCGCGGGTCGCCCGGCGGCGTGGCGGTGCGGAGATGCAGGTCGTCAGGCAACGCGGGGTGCCCCTTTCCAGGCCGCCGCGGCGTCGGCGGCGAAGGTACGGTCCGGCCGCATGGCGAACGCGGCGGCGGTGCCGGCCAGCAGCAGCGCCATGGTGCCGTAGAACGGCAGCGACCAATCGCCCGTCGCGTCGATAACCACGCCGAACGCCAGCGGCGACAGGATGGCCGCCAGCGCCGATCCGGAGTTCATCAAGCCGCTCGCGGTGCCCGAGTAGGCCGGCGCGATGTCCATGGGGATCGCCCACATCGGCCCGATGGTCAGCTCGGCGAAGAAGAACGCGCCGCCGAGGGACAGCGCCGCGAGCGCCGGGTCGGTCACGAACAGCACGGGTGCCGAGCACACGAAGGAGCCGACCATCCCCAGGATGACCAGGTCGCGCCGCGCCCGGATCAGGCTGCCGGTTCGGCGGTAAATCGCGTCGCTGACCCAGCCGCCCAGCGCGTCGCCCACCACGCCGCCCGCGAACACCAAGGACGCGAACAGCGCCGAGTTCTTCAGGTCAAGGTTGTAGGCGTGCAGCATGAACTGCGGCACCCAGGTCAGAAAGGTCCAGAGCGTCCAGCCGTAGCAGAAATACACGAACGTCACCGGCGCCATGCGGCGCAGCAGCGAGCGCCAGGGTGTGGGCGCGCGACCCGCGGTCGGCGGACGCGGCGGCGGCAGCTTCGCGATGTCGGCCGGGCCGATGCCCGGATGGTCGCGCGGGTCATCGCGGTAGTACCACGCCCATGCCGCGACCCAAAGGAGGCTGACCAAGCCCATGGCGACGAACGACCCGCGCCAGGTCACGACGGAGATCAGCAGCACGACAAACGGCGGGGTGATGGCGTTGCCCAGCCGGCTCGCGGCATGGGTGATGCCCTGCGCCCAGCCGGACTTGCCGCCGGGCAGCCAGGAGGACATGGCGCGGGTCGCGGTGGGGAAGGTCGCGCCCTCGCCCAAGCCCAGCAGCATTCGTGCCAGCATCAGCGACCACAGCCCGCCCACGAAGCCGGTCAGGATGGTGGCCCCCGCCCAAACCAGCCCGCACACGGTCAGCGTCCGCCGCGCGCCGAACCGGTCGCCGAACCAGCCGCCGACCACCTGGCACGCGAGGTAAGGATAGGCGAAGGCCGAGAACACCAGGCCGAGCTGCGTGTTGCTCAGGCCCAGCTCCGACTTGAACGCCCCCGCCGCGGTGCTGACGTTCACCCGGTCCATGTAGGTGATGAAATACATGGCGCACAGCAGCAGCAGGATGTTGCCGCTGGCGCCCACGCGCCGGATCGCCATAAGCCGTCGCCTCCGAAATCGGGCCTCTTCGCGGACCCGGTTACGCCGCCGCCGCCCGCGCCGCTTCCGTGCGGCCGGCCAGCACGTCCATCGCCCGGGCCACGCCGCCGGCCCGGTGCGGGACGCCGGCGGCATGCAGCCCCATCTCGACCCCGCCCAGGGTGCCCAGCAGCATCAGGTCGTTGAACCAGCCGAGGTGCCCGATCCGGAACACCCGGCCCCTCAGCTTCGCCAGCCCCGAGCCCAGCGACATGTCGTACTGGTCCAGGATCACCCGCCGCAGCGCGTCGGCGTCGTGCCCGTCCGGCATCACCACGGCGGTCAGGATGGAAGAGTACTCCCGCGGGTCCTGGCACAGGATCTCAAGGCCCCAGCCCCCCACCGCCGCCCGGGTGGCAGCCGCATGGCGCGCGTGCCGGGCGAACACGTTGGGCAGGCCCTCCTCCTGCAGCATGGCGAGCGCCTCTTCCAGCCCGTACAGCAGGTTGGTGCTGGGCGTGTAAGGGAAGTAGCCCGTGGCGTTCGGCGCCAGCATCTCCTGCCAATCCCAATAGGAGCGCGGCATCCCACCCGCCTTCGCCGCCGCCAGCGCCTTGTCCGACACCGCGTTGAAGCTCAAGCCCGGCGGCAGCATCAGCCCCTTCTGCGAGCCAGACACCGTGACATCCACGCCCCAGGCGTCGTGCTGGTATTCCATGGAGCCGAGGGACGAGATGGTGTCCACCATGAACAGCGCCGGGTGGTCCGCCCGGTTCATGGCGGCGCGGATCTCGGGGATGCGGCTGGTGACGCCGGTGGAGGTCTCGTTGTGCACGACCATCACCGCGCGGATGCTGCGTTCTCCGTCGGCGCGCAGCCGCGCTTCCACGTCCGCGGGATCGACGCCGCGGCGCCAATCGCCGGGCACCCAATCGACCTGCAAGCCGAACCGCCCGGCCATCGCGCGCCACAGGCTCGCGAACTGCCCGGTCTCGTACATCAGCACCCGGTCGCCGCGGTTCAGGGTGTTGACGACCGCCGCTTCCCACGCGCCGGTGCCGGAGGCCGGGAAGATGATGACCGGCCCCGCCGTGCCGAACACCGCCTGACAGCCCGCCAGCACGGCGCGGCCCAGCCGGCCGAACTCGGGGCCGCGGTGGTCGATGGTGGGCCGGTCGATGGCGCGCAGGATGCGGTCGGGCACGTTGCTCGGCCCCGGGATCTGCAGGAAGTGCCGGCCGCTCTTGAAGGCCCCGCTTTGGGATGCCCCGTTTTGAACCGTCATGACGTGCCTCGGACGTGAACGCCCCCGGTTGCTTGCACCTTTGCAAGTTCGTGGCAAGACCGGGCCGCGCCCACGTTGCCTGGCTTCAGGACGGTGATAGGGTCAGCGCGTCCGCACCACGGCTGGGAGGTTGGAAATGGGCATACTCGCGGGGCGTCACGCGGTCGTCACCGGGGCGGGCAGCGGCATCGGCCGCGCGAGCGCCCTGTTGTTCGCGGCGGAGGGCGCGGCGGTGCTGGCGGTGGACCGCGACGAAGGGGCGGTCCGGGAAACGCAGGCGCAGATCGTGGCCGCGGGCGGACGCGCCGAGGCCATGGCGGCCGACGTGGGCGAGGAAGCGCAGGCGGCGGCCTATGTGCAGCGCGCCGTGGACGCTTTCGGAAGCATCGACATCGTGCATGCCAATGCAGGCGTGTCCGGCGGCCCGACGCCGCTGCTGGAAAGCACGGCGGAGCTTTGGACGGAGGTGCTGCGGGTCAACCTGATCGGCGCCTTCCTGGCCATCCGCCATGCCGCGCCGCGCATGGTGGCGCAGGGCCGCGGGGCCGTCGTGTGCACCGCCTCGGTCGCCGGGCTGCGGGCCAACGCCGCAGGCGCCGCCTACAGCGCCAGCAAGGCCGGGGTGATCAGCCTAGTGCAGACCGCGGCGGCGTCGCTCGCCGGCACGGGGGTCCGGGTGAACGCCGTGTGCCCCGGGCTGATCGAGACCGGCATGACCCGGCCGTTGTTCGACGCGGCGCGGGCGCGCGGCTCGGAAGGGCGGATCGGCCAGCTCAACCCGTTGGGGCGGCACGGGGCGCCGAACGAGATCGCGGCGACCGCCTTGTTCCTGGCGAGCGACGCCGCGTCCTACGTGAACGGGCAGGCGCTGGCGGTCGATGGCGGGCTGTCGGCGATGCTGCCGTTCTCGCGGGCGCCGCACCGGTAGGCGGCCCGCGCCATGGGCTTGCGCCCGGCGCGCCGCCGCGCCACACCGGGCCGCCATGCCGCCGATCATCTCCGTGTCCAACCTTTCGAAGACCTACGCTTCCGGCTTCCAGGCCTTGCGCAACGTCAGCCTGGACATCCGGCGCGGCGAGATCTTCGCGCTGCTCGGCCCGAACG
>CAXTUO010000266.1:0-5693 GCA_964247175.1 uncultured Acetobacteraceae bacterium
AGGGTGGGCTGCTCAAGGCGCGCGGGCGCCAGCGCACCGACAGCACGCACGTGCTCGGCGCCATACGCACGCTGAACCGGCTGGAGCTGGTGGGCGAGACGCTGCGGGCGGCGCTGAACGCCATCGCCGTCGCCGCGCCGGGCTGGCTGGGCCGCATGACACCCCCGGGCTGGCACGAGCGCTACGACCGCCGGGTGGAGAACATCCGCCTGCCCGAGGCTGCCACCAAGCGCGAGGCCTACGCCGCCCAGGTCGGTGCGGACGGCTTCCTGCTGCTGGACGCGCTTGACGGACCCGGCACGCCCGCGGAGCTGCCGGAACTGCCCGCGGTCGCCGTGCTGCGGCGCGTATGGTCGCGGCACTTCGAACGGGCCACGCCCGATGCCGGCAGCAAGGGAGGCGACGGCACCCCGGGCGCCCGGCTCCGCGACTTGCGGGTAAGCAACCCGGACGGACGCGTGTGGCTGTGACAATGAATTTCCGGTTCTGCGGCACTTTCCGTGCTGTCGTTTCCTGGTCATGCAGCCTGAAGCACACGGGCGCGCAGGAGTTGGAAGCCGGCGCGACCGTACATGGATCGCTTGATGGTCTTGATGCGGTTGATCTGGCCCTCGGCGGGGCTTGTGGTCCAGGGCGGCCGGAACTAACGAACTGAGCTTTTGGTACGCACAAGCGGACAAAGCTGAAACGCGGCGCCGGGACGCTCAAGCGGACCGGGCGTTTCGGGCCGTTCCGCCGGCTGGCGGCGCGTGGGCGGGTGACGGCAAACGGGTGATTCCCGTGGGCCGGTGCGCCCCATCCTGAGACGGCCGGTTTTCGCCCGAAATCATGCGCGACAAACTCAGTCGGAATGGCGCATTGTGCGGCAACTCCTTCGATGAGGTTTTCCGCACATGCTGGTCGGCTACATGCGCGTGTCCAGCGATGGCGACCGGCAGGTGATGGACCTGCAACGCGACGCGCTCCTCGCCGCGGGCGTTGATGAGCGGCACCTGTTCGAGGACCGGGCCAGCGGCAGCCGCGGCGACCGTGCCGGGCTGGCCCGTGCCCTAGCCTTTCTTCATCCCGGCGATTGCCTGGTTGTTTGGAAGTTGGACCGGCTCGGCCGTTCGCTGCCGCATTTGCTGGCCACGGTGGGTAGCCTCAAGGCGCGCGGCGTCGCGTTCCGCTCGCTCACGGAGCGAATGGACACCACCACGCCGCACGGCGAGTTCCTGTTCCATGTGTTCGGCGCGCTGGCCCAGTTCGAGCGGTCGCTGATCCAGGAGCGCGTGCAGGCCGGCCTTGCCGCGGCACGGCGCCGAGGCCGCCGCGGCGGCCGCCCCGTGGCGATCGACGCCGAGAAGCTGGCCGCGGTGACGGCTTCCCTCGACGGAGGCGCCACCAAGGCCGCCGTGTGCCGCACGTTCGGCATCAAGCGCAGCACCCTGCTCGACTCGCTTGCCCGGATCGGCTGGTCTGCCGGCCGCAAAGGGCAGGAGGCATGAGTGGCGCGACGGCAGCAACTGAGCGAAACCCAGCTTGCGGAGCTGTTCGACCCGCCCACCGCGCAGCGCGAGCTGGTACGCCACTACACGCTGCCGGCCGAGGACCTGGCCGCCGCCCTGCGCTGCCGCGGCGACCACAACCGGCTCGGCTTTGCGTTGATGCTCTGCTACCTGCGCCATCCCGGCCGCGCGTTGCGGGCCGGCGAGCGTCCGCCCTCTCCCATGGTGGACTTCGTGGCCGAACAGGTCGGCGTCGTCCCAGGCGCCGTTGACGAATACGTCGAGGCCGAGCGGAGCCGGCAGCGCCACGCCATCGAGTGCCAGGACCACCTTGGCCTGCGCCCGTTCGGCCGCCGCGCCGTGGCCGAGCTGCTGGACGCATTGCTGTCAAACGCCATCGAGAACGACCGGCTGGCCGGTCTGGCCGAGCTGGTGATGCAAACCTGCCGGGACCGCCGCATCGTGGCGCCGAAGCCCTCGGCGCTGGAGCGGCTGTGCGCCGAGCTTCGCCACCAGGCCCGCCGGGAGGTGCATCGCCGCCTGGCTCGCGGCCTGTCGGCTGAGCAGCGCAAGCGGCTCGATGCGCTGACGGGACGCCGGGAGAACACCGGCCAGAGCTGGCTGACTTGGCTCCGGCAGATGCCGCAGGCGGCCAAGCCCTCGGCCATGCTCGGCCTGATGGCGCGCTTGAAGCATGTCCGCAGCCTCGGCATTGAGCCGGGCCGCGGGCACATGATCCACCAGGCGCGGCTGGCCCAGCTCGCGCGCGAGGCGGCGCGCGTCACGGTGCAGCACGTCGCCGGCTACGAGCGGCAGCGCCGCCATGCGACGCTGGTGGCCATCGGCCTGGACCTCGGCGCCGGCTTGACCGATGCCGCCATCGACTTGTTCAACCGGCTGGTGGGCGGGATGTTCCGCCGCGCCGAGGGCCGCCAGGCTCGCGCCTTCCAGGCTGACGCCCGGGCCATCAACGACAAGGTGCGCCTGTATGCCCGCGTCGGCGCCGCGCTGATCACCGCCCGTGAGAGCAAGCAGGATGCGTTTGGAGCCATCACGGGGGTGATCAGCTGGGAGCGCTTCCGGGCCAGCGTCGCCGAAGCCGAGGCGCTGGCGCGGCCGGAGGAGTTCGACGCCTTCCAGCATGTCGGCGAGCACTACGCCGGCATCCGGCGCTGGTCCGGCGCCTTTCTGGATGCGTTCGAGTTCGAGGGCGTGCCGGCCGTCGCGTCGCTTTTGCGTGCCGTGGAGACCCTGCGCGAAGTGAACCGCAAGGGATCGGCCACCCTGCCGAAGGCGGCGCCCACCGGCTTCGTGCGGGGACGCTGGGGCGACCTGGTGCTGCCGGGCGGCGCCATCGACCGACGCCACTACGAGCTTTGCGTGCTGTCCGAGTTGCGCCGGCGGCTTCAGGCCGGGGACGTGTGGGTGGCCGGCAGCCGGCGCTACCGCTCCTTCGAGGAGCGGCTGATCTCGGAGCAGACCTTGCACGACCTGCTGCAGGCCGGCACGCTGCCGGTCGCGGTTGAGACAGACTTCGAGCAGTTCATCGAGAGCCGCCGCACCCTGCTGCACGCGCGCCTGGTGGCGGTCGATGCCCGCGCCAAGGACGGCCTGCTGCCGGACGTCACGATCGACCGCGGCGTGCTGAGGATCGCGCCGGTCGAGAAGTCCACCCCGCCCGAGGCCGAAGCCCTGGCCACGCGCTTGTATGCCATGCTGCCGCGCATACGCATCACCGACCTGCTGGCCGAGGTGGCGCGCTGGACGCAGTTCCCCGGCTGCTTCACACACCTGCGGACCGGCGAGCCCCCGGCCGACACCCGCATCCTGCTGGCCGGGCTGTTGGCCGACGGGCTCAACCTCGGCCTGACGCGCATGGCCGAGGCGTGCAGCGTGGCGAGCCTCGGCCAGCTCGCCTGGACGTCGGACTGGCACATCCGCGAGGAAACCTACGCGCTGGCGCTGCGCCGGCTGGTCAACCAGCAGCAGCGCGAGCCGTTCGCGGCCATTTTCGGCAGCGGCGCCGCCACCTCGTCCGATGGCCAGTTCTTTCCGGCCGGCGGCTTCGGCCGCGACGCCGGCCGTCGCAACGCCCATTACGGCTCCAAGCCGGGGTTCAAGGCCTACACCCACCTGTCGGACCGCTACGGGCCGTTCTTCACCAAGCTGATCGCGGCAACCGCCAGCGAGGCGCTGCACGTGCTGGACGCGCTTCTCTACCACCAAAGCGACGTGCCGGTCGGCCGCCACCACACCGATGGCGGGGGCGATTCAGAGCACGTCTTTGCGCTCTGCTCCTTGCTCGGCTTCCAGTTCGCGCCGCGCATCCCCGACCTCAAGAACCGCCGCCTTTACAGCCTGGGCAAGCCCTCCGACTATCCGACCCTGGAGCCGATGATCGCCGGGCGCATCAACCTGGCCCTGATCCGCGCCCACTGGCGGGCCATCCTGCGCATCGTCGCGTCCATCCGCACCGGCACCGTCACCGCGTCCGCGATCATGCGCCAGCTCGCCGCCTACCCGCGGCAGAACGGCGTCGCGGCGGCGCTGCGCGAGCTGGGCCGCCTGGAGCGCACCCTGTTCACGCTGGACTGGATCGAGGACCCCGAACTGCGGCGCTCCACCGGCCAGGAGCTGAACAAGGGAGAGTCGCGCAACAGCCTGGCGCGCGCCGTATTCATCCACCGTCTCGGCGAGATCCGCGACCGCACCTACGAGAACCAGCAGCACCGGGCGTCCGGCCTCAACCTGGTCGTCACCGCCATCATCCTGTGGAACACGCGATACCTGGAACGCGCCGTCGCCATGCTCCGCCAAACGGAGGACGTGCCCGACCACCTGCTCGCCCACCTGTCCCCGCTCGGCTGGGAGCACGTCAACCTCACCGGCGATTACATCTGGGCGGTCGAAGGGACGTCGGAAACCATGGACGGATTGAGGCCGCTCCGCCCCGCGCCGGAGCCGCTCCTCAAAGCCGCGTGACGTTCCGGCTTTGTCCGCTTATGCGTACCAGAACGCCAAATCGTTCGTTCTGGCCATTCTCCAGAAGAAGACTACCAAGCCGACGCCCAACGCGAAGACGACCGGCGTTGCGATCAGCACGCTTCGCTGGATAGCAGCGAGAGCTGCCAGGTGCTCCGCAGCATCGATCCGATGTTGGTCGGCTGCTGCGTCGACTTGGTCCTCGACCATGTCAAAGACAGGATCTGCCTCGTCCTTGTCGATGGCGTTGGTGGCTTCTGTGTCGCCGGCATCCACTGCCGCGAACATGCGGCTGATCGCTTGGAGATACTGCTCATGGCGGGCCAGCACGTCATCAATCAGAAGGTGGTCGGCAGGTGCGCCGAGTGTGCGGGCACGCTGCAAAGCGGCAGCTAAGGTGATCGCGGCCGACCGGTGGCTGCCGCGCACCTCCTCACCAGGCTCCAGGCGGTATTTGCGCTCAAGCGACTCCTCTGCTCCGACGGCGTAGCGCGCCTCCTCGAAGGCGTTGCTCAGCTCCGTCGCATGCTTGACCGCCACGCCCGTCTGGTAGGTTGAAGCCGCACCCCAGAGCGCGAAGCCAGGAAGAGCGATCAGCACTGCAAGAAGACCCAACGAGGCCAGCCGGCCCGGTCGAGTATGCCTCTGCAGCACGCGGCTGAAACGGCGCGGCAAGGAAAGCTCCGCTCCCAAGAGATGGGTCATGCGAGCTCTGCACGATGTTGGGCGTGCAAGCCCGAGGGATGCCGGATGGACACGGACGACAGCTTGCCGCTTTGCATCTTGGCCTCAGCTGGCAGGAACGCGGGGCTCAGTGTGTCCGGGCGCGCTGCTTTGCATGGCACCACCACGCAGACAAACCCCTCACTCGTCAGCGGTGACTGCGCGATCAGCGCCGCCGTTTCCAGAACGAGGAAGTGAGCATCGCGCGAAAAAGAATCCTGGGTATTCATTCGTCAGGCGCACCCTCAAGCTTTGTCCCACCTGCTCATGCGCCCGGGTTTGCCGGACCTGAGCCAACCATTGCTGATCATTTTACATCAGGAACAAATATGCTGCAGGACCTGATACAGCTCAAAGCTTAATTTGTAGAAAATAATTCCCGCTAAGGTTTAAAAATCCTGCACTGGCAAGGACGTGGATAGGACAGTTTCGTCAACCCAGAAAGCGACGTACCTATCAGCGACTTACACCTATCAGTCCGATAATCGCCAATTATGGAAA
>CAXTUO010000267.1:0-5691 GCA_964247175.1 uncultured Acetobacteraceae bacterium
GGCCGATGGACAACAGGAAGCGGTCCCGCCCGTCCCACGCCGGGTCGCCGGCCCGGTGGCGCAGGGCATGGAAGTAGGCGACCGCCAGCACGTCCGCGACGCCGAGCGCCTGGCCGACATAGCCCTGGCCCTGCACCTCCCCCATGCGCAGCGCGTGGCGGCGGATGCGGAGCGCCCGCTCGGCCAAGCTGGTGTTGGACCTCGTGTTGGACGGCGGCGCCCCCTCAACCATTGCGGTCAGCCTCCCTCTTTATCCATGGATCAACATGCCGCCGTTCACGTCGATGGTCGTGCCGGTGAGGTATGACGACAGGTCGGAAGCCAGGAACAGGCACGCGCCGGCCACGTCCGCCGCCTCGCCCAGGCGGTTGAGCGGGATGCCTTTCAGGATCTCCGCGCGCATGGCGTCGGTGAGCCGGCCCGCCGTGATGTCGGTCTGGATCAGGCCCGGCGTGACCGAGTTCACGCGGATGCCGTCCGGCCCGAACTCCCGCGCCATCGCCTTGGCGAGGCCCAGCACCCCGGCCTTCGCCGCCGAGTAGTGCGGCCCGCCGAAGATGCCCCCGCCGCGCTGCGCCGACACCGACGACATGCAGACGATGGACCCGCGCCGCCGCTCCCGCATGGAGGGGATGAACGCCTGGCTGAGGTACAGGGTGCCGCGCAGGCTCACGTCCAGCACGGCATCATAGTTCTCGGGCGCGATGTCGAGGAACTTGACCGGCTGGGTGATGCCGGCGTTGTTGACCAGGATGTCGGCGTCGCCGAACGCGGCCAGCACGTCCCGGGCGGCGGCGAGGCAGGCGTCCCGGTCGGTCACGTCGCAGGCGAGGCCCAGGTGCCCCTCGCCCGGCAAGGACGCCGCCGCCTCCGAAGCGCCCGCGCGGTCCAGGTCCAGGATGGCGACCCGGGCGCCGTGCTCGGCGAACAAGCGCGCGGTGGCGCGGCCGATGCCGCGCAGGCTGGCGGCACCGGAGATCACGGCGGTCTTGCCGGTCAGAAGCATGAAGCAGATCCTCCCTTTCAGGATTTGTCGGACGAAGGCGGGGCGCTGGCAAATGGAAATTCACCCGAAGTCCCGAGATATCCAGCACGATCCATCCCCCGAATGTACGGAGGCTGGCACACGTCCTGCATGGCTCCCCGGCCACAAGACGCGCCACGGATCGCGCAAAGCCTGGCGGCCCCGATGGGCGGGCGCCGGCATGGCGCGGAAAAGGAGCTTGAGCCAATGCCCACCCTACCCCGCCGGCCGTTCCTCATGGGCCTCGGCGCCGCAGCACTGGCCGCCGGGCCGCATGCCGCGCGGGCGCAGACGCCGCCCAACGCCTTGGTGATCGGCCACCTCGCCGAGCTGCAGACGCTTGACCCGGCGCAGGCCATCACCGTCAGCGACTTCCGCATCCTGTCCAACATGTACGACGGGCTGACCCGGTTCCGCGACGCCTCGCTGGAGATCGAGCCGGGCCTCGCCACGTCCTGGACGATCAGCCCGGACGGCAAGACCTACACTTTCAAGCTGCGCGACGGCGTGCTGTTCCATGACGGCAGCCGCTTCGACGCGGAAGCAGTGAAGTTCAACTTCGACCGCGTGCTGGACAAGGACCACCCGTACTACCACACCGGCCCGTTCCCGTTCATCTTCACCCTCGGCCCCATCGAGCGGACGGAGGCGCCGGACCCGGCGACCGTGGTGTTCCACCTGCGCGAACCCTACGCGCCGATGCTGACCATGCTGGCGGCCGGCGTCGGCAGCATCGCCGGCATCTCCCCCGCGGCGGTCAAGCAGCACGACAAGGAGTTCAGCCGCCACGGCGGGGGCACCGGGCCGTTCGCGTTCCAGTTGTGGGAAAGCAACCAGCGCGTGGTGCTGGCCGCGAACAAGAAATACTGGCGCGGCGCCCCCAAGCTCGACGGCCTGGTGTTCCGCCCCATCGTCGAGGAGACGTCGCGCGTCAGCGGGATGCTGTCCGGGGAAACCGACCTCACCATCGAGGTGCCGGCGGACAACGTGCCCGAATTGAAGCAGGACCCCCGGTTCCAGTACTACGAGCAGCAGGGGCCGCACCTCTGGTACCTGATGCTCAACACCCGGCAGAAGCCGTTCGACGACAAGCGGGTGCGCCAGGCGGTGAACTACGCCATCAACCGGCAGGGCATCGTCGATGACCTGCTGAAGGGCACGGCGACGCTGGCCGCCAGCGTCACCCCGCCCGCCTTCGCCTGGGCCTACGACAAGGACGTGGCCGCCTATGCCTACGACCCCGCGAAGGCGAAGGCGCTGCTGGCGGAGGCCGGCTACCCCAACGGGATCGACGTGACTTTCTACGTCACGCAGAACGGCTCCGGCATGCTGTCCCCCGTGCTGATGGCGAGCGCCATGCAGGCGGACCTCGCGGCGGTGGGCGTGCGCGCCAAGATCGAGAGCTACGAGTGGAACACCTACCTCGGCCGGCTGAACGGCGGGATGAAGGCGGCGGACATCGCCGAGATGTCCTTCATGACCACCGACCCCGACATGCACCCCTCCTTGGCGCTCCGCACCGGGGCCGCGGTCAACTCGGGGTCGTACTCCAACCCGGAGGTGGACCGGCTGATCGACGCCGCGCGTGCCGAAACGGACGCGGGCAAGCGCGCCGCTTTGTATGACCAGCTTGAGAAGCTGGTGCACGAGGACGCGCCCTGGGTGTTCGTCTGCCATTGGAAGCAGAACGCGGTGGCGAGCGCCCGGGTGAAGGACTTCTTCCTGATGCCCTCCTTCGGCACCCGCTTCGAGCGGACCTTTAAGGCATGACCCGGGCCGCTTCCCCATGACCCGCTTCATCCTCACGCGCCTGGCGCTGCTTGTCCCGGTGCTGCTCGGCGTCACGGTGATCGTGTTCGTGGTGATGTGGCTGGTGCCGGGCGACCCCGCGACCTCTATCCTCGGCACCTTCGCGACGCCCGAGAACCTGGCCAAGGTGCGGTCGGAGCTGGGGCTGACCCGGCCCATGCCGGTGCGCTACCTGATCTGACTCCGGGGCGTGCTGCACGGCGATTTCGGCCAGTCCTACATCCTGCACCGCCCGGTGCTGGACGAGCTGCTGGACCGGCTGTTCCCGACGCTGCTGCTCGCCGGCGTCTCGCTCGCGCTGTGCAGCGTCGTCGGCATCCTGCTCGGCATCATGGCCGCCATGCGGCAGAACGCCTGGCCGGACCGGCTGATCACCTTCGTGGTGCTGCTCGGCGTGTCCACGCCCTCGTTCTGGCTCGGGATGCTGCTGATCCTGTGGTTCGCCGTGCGCTTCGCCTGGCTGCCGGCGGGCGGGATGCAGGAGATGTTCGGACCCGGCGGCCCCGTCGAGATCGCCCGGCATCTGGTCCTGCCAACCTTGGCCCTGTCCGCGGTCCCCGCGGCGGTGCTGGTGCGGCTGACCCGCACGGCCATGCTGGAGGTGATGCGGCAGGACTACGTCCGCACCGCGCGGGCGAAGGGCTTGCGGGAAGGCCGGGTCATCCTGCGCCACGCCTTCCTCAACGCCCTGGTCAACGTGGTGCCGATCATCGGCATCGAGGCCGGCTACGTGCTGGGCGGCGCGGTATATATCGAAAGCGTGTTCCAATGGCCGGGGATCGGCCGCATGCTGGTCAACGCCATTTCCACCCGCGACATCATCCTGGTGCAGGGCGGCGTGCTGATCGTCGCCGCCGCCTACGTCCTGATCAACCTGCTGACCGACGTGGCCCAGGGCCTGCTGGACCCCCGGATACGCAGCGCATGAGCGGCGCGCAGGAGCCGGTCCTCGCGCCGGAGGCACGTCCGGCAACCCCCGCCGGTTTGTGGCGCCGCTTCGCCCGCAGCGGCCCGGCGGTCGCGGGCGCCGTGGTGCTTCTGCTGGTGGTCGCCTGCGTGCTCGCGGCGCCGGTGCTGCCGCTGGCCGACCCAGACCATACCGACATCCTGCACCGCATGGCCCGCCCGCTGACGCCGGGCCACTGGCTCGGCACCGACGAGCTTGGGCGCGACCTGCTGAGCCGGGTAGTCTGGGGCACAAGGCTCAGCCTGCTGGTCGGCGTGGTCGCGGCGGCGCTGTCGTCCCTGATCGGCTCGGCCCTCGGCGTGCTCGCGGCGTACTACGGGCGCACCGTGGATACGCTGGTGATGCGCGGCGTCGATATGCTGATGGCGTTCCCCTACCTGCTGCTGGCCCTGGCCATCGTGGCGGCGCTGGGGCCGAGCCTGGGCCACGCCATGCTCGCCATCATCGTCGTCAACGTGCCGTTCTTCGCCCGCGCCGTGCGCGGCGCCACCGTCAGCCTGCGCCAGGCCGACTTCATCGCCGCCGCCCGGCTCATGGGCCAATCCAACCTGCGCATCATCACCACCGAGCTGCTGCCGAACGTGCTGCCGGTGGTGGTCGTCACGGCAAGCACGTCCGTCGGCTGGATGATCCTGGAGACCGCGGGCTTGAGCTTCCTGGGCCTGGGCGCGCAGCCGCCAGTGGCGGACTTGGGCGGGATGCTGGGCAACGCGCGCAACCTGATCAACGTGGCGCCGCACGTCGCCGCCGTGCCGGGCCTGGCGATCCTGCTGATCGCGATCGGGGTCAACCTGGTGGGCGACGGGGTGCGGGACGCGCTGGACCCGCGGCTGCGCGCGGGCGGGCTGGCGCGCATCCGCGCCGTCACCGACGTCGCCCCGGACCGCCCCGTGCCGCCCGGTGGTCCGCCGTCCGGCGCGCTGCTGTCGGTGCGGTCGCTGCGGACGGAGTTCCACGCGGGCGGCGAGGTGTGGCGGGCGGTGAACGACGTGAGCTTCGAGGTGCGCGCGGGCGAGGCGGTCGGGCTGGTGGGCGAGTCCGGTTCGGGCAAGACGGTGACGGCGCTGTCCATTGCCGGCCTCGTCGCCTCGCCGCCGGGCCGCATCGCCGCGGGCAGCGTGCGCTTCAAGGGCCAGGAGCTGATCGGCGCGTCCTTGGCCGATCTGCAGGACATCCGCGGCAACCGGATCGCCTACGTGTTCCAGGACCCGCTGACCACGCTCAACCCGCTGCTGACAGTCGGGAGCCAGGTGTCGGAAACGCTGCGCCGGCACCAGGGGTTGGCGCCCCGCGAAGCGATGGCGCGCACGGTTGCGCTCTTGGAGCAGGTGGGCATCGCCGACGCTGCCCGCCGCGCCGGCTCCTATCCGCACGAGCTGTCCGGCGGCCAGCGGCAGCGCGTGGGCGCCGCCATCGCGCTCGCGAACAGCCCGGACCTGATCGTGGCGGACGAGCCGACGACGGCCTTGGACGTCACCACCCAGGCGCGGGTGCTGGCGTTGATGAACGGGTTGCGCCACCAGTTGGGCGCCGCCCTCGTGTTCATCAGCCACGACATGGGCGTGATCGCCGAGCTGTGCGACCGGGTGCACGTGATGTACGCCGGCAGCATCGTGGAAAGCGGCCCGGTGGCCGCCGTGCTGTCGCGCCCGGCGCATCCCTACACCATCCGGCTGCTCGCCTGCGTGCCGCGCCCGGGGGAAGCCCGGCGCGAGGTGGAGCCGATCCCGGGCCTGCCGCCGCCCACCAACGCGCTGCCGCCGGGCTGCGCCTTCGCGCCGCGCTGCGATCTTGCCATTGCCGCGTGCAGCGCCGGCCCGGTCGCGATGGTCGAGGTGGGCGGGGAGCACGCGGCGCGCTGCATCCGCACCCGGGCCGCGCTGCAGGACGC
>CAXTUO010000268.1:0-5669 GCA_964247175.1 uncultured Acetobacteraceae bacterium
GCTTTGGGGCTGGACCCTCGCCGAAACGCGAGCCACGCCGCCGACGCTGGCCTTCACCGGCGACGAGCCGCGCTTGGTGCTGAGTGCCGGACCCTACCGCTGGGTCCGGCATCCGTTCTACAGCGCATACCTCCTGTTCTGGACGGGAACGGCCGTTGCGACGCCGGGCCTGTCCGGCTGGATGGCGGTCCTGATCCTGGGAACGGTTTACGTCGTGGCGGCCCGCCATGAGGAAGGGAAGTTCGCCCGCTCCGCCTTGGCAGGCCACTACGCCGCCTACGCCGCGCGCACGGGCATGTTTCTGCCGTGGCGGCGGATGGCTTCACGCCCCTAGCAGATCCGATGGATAATGTTATTTAATTGCAACATTCCGGGGCCTGGCGGCCACCATGTCCCGAACGACCGCAACCGTGCAGCCGGGCCCATGATGCAGACCGATGACGCGCCCATCCAGCGACCCGGCACCTACGGCCCGAAGCGGCCGAACCTGATCAACAGGTCCTTGCAGCTTGCATCCCGCACCATCCGCTCGTTCTCGCTGGCCAGCCTGCCGCGCCGTGCAGCCGATCAAATCCGGCTTGAGCAGGTCAACGTGCTCAGCACGCTGGTCTGCATCATGTCCGTTCTGGGCCAGGCAACTGTCCTTCTCGTCATCTACGAATTCTGGGACACCGGCGCGAGAACGATGCTTGCGCCGGTGGAGGCCGTCACATCCTCCTGCTACGTGGCTTTGATCGGCATCAGCCTGCGTTGGAATGGGCTATGGAAAGGCGTCACAACCAGCACCGCCGAGGACGTGCGGTCGTGGTTCGTCCGGGTGGCATCGCTCCTCGGGCTGGCTTGGGGCGCCCTGTTCATCGGCCTCATGCCATTCGCGCAGGGAGACCAGCGCAGCGTGTTGTTTGCCCTGATCGTCGGCTTGGTTGCCGCAGGGGCCTTGATCGTCCCGGTTTCGGCTGCCCTCGCCTACTGGGTCCCGGTCACGGTGTCGGGCTTCGTCGCGACGACGGTCACGACCCACGCCATCGATCCCGCGGTGGCGACGCTGCTCGCCGGGCATGACGTGCTGACGCTATCCTGCATGCTTTACCTCAACAGGGTCCTCATCCTCCGGGCGCTTGGCGAGATCGAGCATCAGGACGGGCGTGAGACGATCAGCCTTCTGCTCCGGGATTTCGAGGAGGCCGCGTGCGACTGGCTTTGGGAAACCGACGAGGACGGCCTGATGACGCATGTCTCGGACCGGTTCGCCAAGGTCACGCAAAGGGAAGCGCGCAGCCTGTTCGGGATGACGTTCGCGGAGATCCTGGGATCGCCGGCACCCCTGGCGACGGATACGGGCCAGCCCGCGATGGGCGGCTTGCCTGCCCTTGCCGCGCTGATGGAGCGGCGCCTGCCGTTCCGTGACTTCGAGGTGTGCCTCCAGGTCGGGGCGGAGGTCATGTGGTGGTCGCTCACCGGAAAGCCGAAGTTCACGGCGCAGCGGGTCTTCGAGGGCTACCGGGGCGTCGGCTCGGACGTGACCCATGTCAAGCGGGCGAACGACCGCGCCCGCTTCCTCGCCCATTACGACGAGTTGACCGGCCTGGCCAACCGCCGCTTGTTCCGCGAAACGCTTGAAGCGCGGTTCCAGGCGGCCGAGGCGTCGCCGATCGCGCTGCTTTGCCTGGACCTCGACCGGTTCAAGGCGGTCAACGACACGAGGGGCCATCCCACCGGGGATCAGCTCCTCATCGCCGTCGCGCGGCGCTTGGAGCGCCAGGTGCGCGTCGGCGACCTATGCGCCCGCTTGGGCGGCGACGAGTTTGCCATTGTCCTATGGGGCGCCGACACCGCCTTGGCGCAGGCCATCGCCGACCGGATCGTGGTGGAGGTGTCGCGGGCATACGCCATTGACGGACACCAGCTTGACGTCGGAGTGAGCATCGGCATCGCTATGGCGTGGCCCGCCGCCACGTCCTATGAGGCGCTGCTCAAGGACGCGGACGACGCGCTTTACCGGGCAAAGGCCAATGGCCGCGGCATTGCCTGCTTCCACGAGCATGAGCTGACCGGACACGACGGCGCCAGCTTCTCGGGCAGGTGGTGACGCCCGCCCTGGTTCGTCACCCTGCTTCGACACGCCCACGCCGGCCGGATGACCGCTGAACCAGGGCGTCCGCCGGTGCATCCAACATAGCTTCAATTTTTGACAAATCGCACTGCGTTGGAAATTAGCATTTCCTGTAATGTTCACCCTGAAACGAGCCGGTATGAGGGTTGCAGCATGAAGGAATGCCTGGTTGACGTGTTGAATGGCAGGGACACGGTCCTGCACGTTTTCCCAATCGCGGTGGAGGACGAGAGCGGCGCCCCAAAGGCCGTGGACCCCGAGCGCGAAGCGCTGAGGCTGGCCGCGGCGATGCAGCTTGTCCCGGAAACCGAGGCGATACACGCCAGGCCGCACGTCAGCCGGGGTGGGCCGCTCACGCCCTACAGCGATGTTTTAGAGACGAGGCTGCAAAAGCTGGACAGGATCGAGCAACGCATCCGCGAGCGCGCTTACTTCCTTTGGCAGCAAGAAGGCTGCTCGGAGAACCGGGCGGGCGAGCACTGGCACCGTGCCTGTGAGATCGAGCGCAACGGGTCGATCTGAACCGCATCTGGCGCAGAGCCGGCCGGGAAACGCACTGACAAACGATGCAGGAACGTGACGGACGCGAATGCTTCGACTCACGAGCCGGCCGCCGCGAAGCCGACGTGGAGCCAGGTTTCCGTATGGCATGGCGTCACAAGCCCCTCGCCAAGGGGACCATCCCGCGTTTAGGCTTCCCCGCAATAAAACCGGGAGGCTTGCCGCCATGTCATCCACGATCGAGGCCACGCCAAGGGTAAAGTCGATCCAGCGCACGGCGCTGGCCATGCTGGTGGTGGCGGGCGCCGTGAACTACATCGACCGGGCGACGCTCGCGGTGGCCAACCCGCTGATCCGGGAAGAGATGGGGCTGTCCATCTCGCAGATGGGCTACCTGCTGTCCGCGTTCCTGTGGTCCTACGCGTTTTCCCAGCTTCCGACCGGCGCGATGGTGGACAAGCTCGGTCCCCGGCGGCTGCTGACGATCGGCCTGTCGCTGTGGTCGCTGGCCCAGCTCCTGGGCGGGCTGGTGCAGAGCTTCACCCAGTTCTTCGCGGCCCGGCTGCTGCTGGGCGTCGGCGAGGCGCCGCAGTTCCCGACCGGGGCGCGGGTCGTGCGGGACTGGTTCAACCCGCGGGACCGTGGGCTGGCCACCGGCATCTTCAATTGCGCCTCCACCCTGGGGACGGCCATCGCCCTCCCGCTGCTCACCTTCCTCATGCTGTCATTCGGCTGGCGCGCCACCTTCGTGATCATGGGCGTCGCGGGCCTGCTGGTGGGGGCCGTCTGGTTCGTGCTCTACCGCGACCCCAAGGACGTGAGGCTGACCGCGGAGGAGACCGCCTACCGCACGGAAGGCGACCCGCCGGGCCAGCGGACGGAGGTGACGTTCCGCGAGTGGAAGCTGCTGTTTCGGTTCCGGACGACGTGGGGGATGATCCTCGGCTACTTCGGCTGCATCTACCTGACCTGGATCTACTCGGCGTGGCTGCCGGGCTACCTGGAGATCGAGCGGCACATGAGCGTCAAGGCGACCGGCATCGCCGCCGCGATCCCGTTCGCCTGTGGCGTGGTCGGCGGCGTGCTGGGCGGGTACCTCGCCGACGTGCTGGTCCGCCGCGGGGTGTCGCCGGTGAACAGCCGCAAGTACCCGGCGGCCGCGGCGCTGCTCGGCACCTCCGCCTGCACACTGGCGGCGGCCTATGTCACCAGCAACACCCTTGCGGTGATGTTCATCTCGGCGTCGCTGTTCCTGGTCTATGTCACCAGCACCTGCGCCTGGGCGCTCAGCTCGGTTGCGGCGCCGACCAACTGCACGGCGTCCATCGGCGCCATGCAGAACTTCGGCGGCTACCTCGGCGGCGCGCTGGCGCCCACCGTCACCGGCTTGATCGTGCAGTCAACCGGGTCCTTCGTCCTAGCGCTGGTGGTGGGCGCGGCCATCGGGGCCGCATCGGCCGCATCCTATCTCTTCGTCGTCCATGACCCGATCACCACGGCCGGCATGGACCAGCTTTCCGGGGCGCCCGCACTCGGCCCGGTCCGGCCAGGCGGGCCCCCGGGATCGCCTGCCGTCTAGCGCCCCAGATAGCGCCCCGGGGCGCTGCGGCTTGGGCCCTTTGCCCAACAGGAGTGTTTCGCGCCGTCAGTGGTATCGGCAGCAAAAGCCGGGCGGCCTGACGCCCATGCCCGGCTCGGCAAGTTCGGCGCAGCCATGCTTGACCTCATCGGCGATCATGCCGCAAGGGTTCGCCGCGTTGCAGGGCGGGTGGGTCGCCTGCGATACCTGCAGGCATTGGCGCACCAGTTCCTGCGCGCGCCGCGGCCCGGCCGTTTGGCGGCAAGACTGGGCTGCGGCCGCCGATGCGGCGGCAGCCAGCAGCAGCACGCTGAACAGAAGCGGCTTCATGGCGGGTCTCCTCGTTCGGGACGTTCTCGATAGACCTGACGCTGGGGCAGCGGCGCATGCGATGCAAACAGGCGGGCGGCACGGACCCGCGGTGGCCGGCCGTGCGGCCTTTGACGGGCCTTTGCGGGGGCATGACGGGGCATACGGGGCTGGCGCTGGCGGCCACTCCGGCGACCAGGCATCACGCTTCCGCTTGCGGGTGGGGGCGAGGACGGCAGCCAACATCGACATGCGCCAATTTCTATCCCGGGAATGGCCGCCATCGTGCATACGACACGGCAATGCTTGAACAGCTTCCAGGCGGGGCGGGCGAGCGCGCCGTCGTGCCGCATGTCGATGACCTCGGCGCCAGCCATGGGGCGAACCGGGCGTTCCTCGACCTGGCGGCGCGCGGGCTGGTGACCTGCGGCTCGGTCATGGTGCCGGGTCCCTGGTTCCGGGAGATCGCCGAGGCCGCCAGCGCCGACCCGGCCCTGGATCTCGGCGTGCACCTGACGCTCACCAGCGAATGGAGCGCGTGCCGCTGGGCGCCGATCTCCACCACCAGCCGGGCGTCGGGGCTGATCGACCCCGACGGCTACTTTTGGCGCGACCTCGGGAGCCTTCGGCGCCACCTCGTCCCGGAAGCGGCGGAGCTTGAGCTGCGCGCGCAGGTCGAGCGGGCGCTCGCGGCCGGCATGGCTCCGACCCACCTGGACGCGCACATGGCCGCGGCGATGCTGCCTGAGCTGCTGGACGCCCACGTCCGGCTCGGCCGCGAGTACGGGATGGTTCCCGTGCTGCCGCGCTCGGTCGCTTGGGCGCCCGACCCGGCGTCCTACCGCGCCGCGGTCGCCCGGCTCGACGCGGCGGGCGCCCCGGTATTCGACCATTGCCGGGGCACGCTGGCCGTGGACCGCGAGCACCTGGACGAAGGATGGCGCAAGCTGGTCGCGGAACTCCCGCCCGGCGTCACCCACCTAGCCCTGCACCCCACGGCGCCGGGCGAGTTTGAAAGCATGGCGCCGGACCATGCGGGCTGGCGCTACGCGGAGTACGACCTGCTCGCGAGCGGGGGGTTGCAAGCGCTGTGTGCGGCGGCGGGGGTCGCGGCCGTGGGCACCCGCGCTGTGCAGAAGCTTTGGATTGCCGTGGGACAGGATTGAC
>CAXTUO010000269.1:0-3342 GCA_964247175.1 uncultured Acetobacteraceae bacterium
CGAACCGATCCTGGTGCGCCGGCTGCCGCTGAAATCGGGCGGCACGTAATCGGATTCGTTGACGGAAAGGGTTGCAGTGCGAGGCGTTCCGCACTTCCGGGCGGATCGAGAGGGCGCGGCCGTAGTGACCGACGCCGGACTTGCCGGCTCTTCCATAATCGTCACCCTACGAAGCCCCAACGTCCCGCCGTGTCCATCACGCGGATCGCAAATACTAGCTGGCGCGCCTGACCCGCACAACGGCGCTCAAGAAGGCTCAGCAGTTGCCGAACTGTTGACGCACGTCAGGCGACAGCGCGGCCGCTTTCGAGGGCGGTGACCCATTCTGACCGCGGCTGTCCCGTGGCATACGCACTGTGCTGCACCTGGGCCATGGACAGGGTGTCGCCTGAGGCGCGCAGCCGCATCATGGCCGCCGTACGCGGCAAGAATACCCAGCCCGAGATGCTGGTCCGCAGGAGGTCGAGATTGTCCGTGTCCTGGAAGGTGCGGTGCGCGAGGTGGTAGCGCTTGAGGTCGCGCCAGGTCGCCTCGATGGGGTTGAGTTCCGGGGCGTAGCGGGGCAGCCACTCCACCGTGATCCAGGACCGGGCAGCCAGGGCCTTGGTGGCAATCTTGTTGGTGTGGATGGGGCCGTTGTAACGCCTCGCTCTCCTTTCCGTAGAGCAGCCCCACGTCGCCCGCCTCGGCCTGCGCGCGGCGCAGTTGCAGTCGCAAGCCCATTGCCCCGCTCGGGCGAGGGGCCCGAGGCCAGGGTCAAGCGCAACGCATCCACGCCGCCTTGGGCGAACCACATCCGCCAGCGCCGCACCGAGTCCACCCCAACACCGAACGCCTCGCCAATCTCCAAAGCCGTCCAGCCCGCAAGCGTCAGCAGCACCGCCCGTGCCCGGTCCCGCGCAAATCGCGTCGCGATTTCGCTGGCTTCGCCGCGCACCGTCGATCCCGCCAGAACCCGCAACGCCGCGACTTGCTCCGTGCTCGCCACCAACGAGGACCAGCCCGCCATGCCGAACCGCCTCATCCACGCCCACAGGCCGATCGCCTACCACCCGTGGCACAGACCAGCAAAAGCTGCTTAGGTCCCGTATCGCCTCGTGCGTCTCGTCGGGAACTCACACCGCCATCAGTTCGCCCGCGCCCCGCATACGTGGGACGAGCCACTTCAAGCACTCAGCGGACATGCGGTCTCCTCCTCCAACTCTTTGGGCCAGACCTCGACCCTCGATGCGCCGGGTTGCGAGCTGGCACGGTTCCGGCGTGCTGTTCATGCTGCGGACGGGGCAGGGCGCGCGTGCAAGCGGTTCTGAAACTTCATGGAACTGTCCCAGGCCGGCTCTGGCGCGCATCGCCTGGGGTGGACAAAAGGTTGGCGCGAGGGGCAGGCAGCCGCGCCTCGTTGGAGCAAGGAACTCTGCCCATGCGCTTGATCGCCCTAATCGCCCTAGGCTTGCTTTTCGCATCTCCTGCCGTCGCCGCGCCCTCCGACGAGGCGGCGACCTGCACGGCCCGCCATGCCGAGATCGCCAAGCAGGCAGCCACGTTCAACGGTGATGCGCGCATCAAGCGCCTGATCGACGCGGACCTTAAGCGGGCCCTGAAGGAGCAGGCCGAGGGCGACAACGACGAGTGCATCGAGGCGCTCGATCACGCGACGAAGCTGCTCGCCGGCGATATGTGATCCCTGCGCCAGGCCCGGTGCTGCGTCCGCTTTTGATGACATTGCCATGACGTTTGCCGCTCGGCCCGGCGCCGGGCAGGCGCTTCCCGTGCCGCTCTGGCATTCTGCCCCGGATGTTCGTGCGCCGGGGACAACAGGCTGGATCGGTCGAGGCCGGGTTCACGTTGCTTGAGGTGCTCGTGGCCCTTGCCATCGCCGTCCCCGCGCTCGTCCTGCTTTATCGCCAGGGCGCGGTG
This sequence comes from uncultured Acetobacteraceae bacterium, assembly GCA_964247175.1. Taxonomy (GTDB): domain Bacteria; phylum Pseudomonadota; class Alphaproteobacteria; order Acetobacterales; family Acetobacteraceae; genus CAHJXG01. Next base: position 1,918 of record CAXTUO010000269.1, read on the forward strand.
GCGATGGGGGGCACGTGGGCCGCTGCGACGTACCAGGAAGCCATCTCGCGCGCCCAGTCGCGGCTCGACGCGCTGACCGGCACGGGCTTGGCCGCGGGCGAGCAGGCGGGCGACGACGGCGGCGGCTTCCGGTGGCGGACCCGGGTCGTGCCGGTCGCCTCGGCGTCGCTGCCGTCCCGCGCCCGGTCCCCGGTCGCCGGCGGCACGCTCTACGCCGTCACGGTCGAGATCTCGTGGTCCAGCCCCACGGGCATGGGGCATTTCCTGCTCCAAACGCGGCGCCTGGGCACGGCACCGGCTGGTCCTCCTTGACCGGAAGGCGCTGGACGCCCAACGATGCCGGCTTCACCCTGCTGGAGATCCTGGCGGCGGTGGCCGTGTTTGGCGTCGTGCTCGCATTGCTGACCCAAGGCGTGCAGTTCGGTCTCCGCGCGATGCGGCTGCAAGCGGAAGCGCACGACCGGAATGGCGACCTGGCCGCCGTTGACCGGGCGCTGCGGCGCATGGTCGCCCTGGCCGACCCGGGGAGCTACCCGGAACCCGCCACGCTGCACGGCACCGCGCAACGCCTGTCGCTCACCACCGAGCTGCCGCTCCGCAGCGGTGGGCAAACGCAGCGGGCCGACGTCACCTTGTCGGCGGAGGCCGGGCGCCTGCTGCTGCGTTGGGCGCCGCACCGCCATGCCGAGCTTTACGGCGCGGAGCCGGACGTGCAGGAGGCGGTCATGCTCGACGGCGTCGAGCGGCTTGAGCTGGCGTACTGGGCCGCCGGCGCCTGGGTGTCCGCCTGGAACGCCGACAAGCTGCCGGTTCTGGTCCGCATCCGCCTCGTGTTCCCTGGCGCCACCGGACGCCATTGGCCGCCGCTGGTGGTCGAGCCGGTGCGGGAAGCGGTTGAGGAGTGAGACAGCCGCCAACGCCGCGGCGCGGCCCGGCCGACGCCGGCTTCGCGCTGCTGGTCGTGCTTTGGACGCTGGTCCTCCTCGCGCTGCTGTTCTCGGTCCTCGCAGGGGCGTCGCGGTCGGACGCGCAGCTGACGGCGAACCTGCGCAGCGCCGCCGAGCTTGAGGCCGTCGCGGACGGCGCCATCCACACGGCGCTGTTCGACCTGCTGCAGCGCGGCGGGGCGGCCCGGGACGTTCCGCCGGCGGTTGGCCGGCTGTCCGGCGCGGAGGTCGGCGTGGAGGTCGTGGACCAGTCCGGGCTGCTGAACCCGAACACCGCGTCGCCGGACCTGCTCGCAGCACTCATGCTCCGGCTCGGTGCCGATGCGGGGCAGGCGGGCCGGATCGCGGCGGCGGTCGCGGACTGGCGGGCGCCGGGCCGCCGCTCGGCGCGCCGCGGCATGAAGGCGGCGCAGTACCAGGCGGCCGGGCTGAGCTACGGCCCGCCTGGCGCGCCGTTCGAAACCCTGGGCGAGCTGGG
>CAXTUO010000269.1:3352-5668 GCA_964247175.1 uncultured Acetobacteraceae bacterium
ACGTGTTCGGCATGACGCCGGCTTTGCTGGCGGCGCTCGCGCCGCATCTGACGCTGTACTCGGACGGCGATCCGGACCCGGCAGCGGCCGACCCGGTCGTGCGGGCCGCGTTGCGCGACGTGGGCTATGGCGCACGCGCGGACCGGGCGGCTTTGCAGACCGTCCGCATCACCGCGGCGGCACGGCGCGGCGACGCCCGCGCGGTGCGCAGCGCCGTCATCCGGATCGGCGCCTCGTCGAACGGGCGCGGCTGGCGCATCCTGGCTTGGGAGGGCGTGCCTGCGGGATGAGGATGTGCGTTGCAGTCTGCGCTATTCGCCGAATGCGTGCCGGGACAGGGGCAGCATCCGGAATTTCTTCAAACTGTCTTTCTTCCAATGGGGATTGATTGGTCCTGGCCCGCTAGGAACATCCGGCTTACCACAACGGAGAACAGGTCATGGCGGCGCTTCGATACCGGCATATGCTGAAGGCGGGCTTGCTGGCCACCACGTGGCTCGCCGCACCCTTGCTGGCGCTGGCCGCGGACAACACGCTGATCGACGGCAACAACGGCACGCTGCCGCTGCCGACCGGGCAGTTCGTCACGCCGACCGCGCCGCTGACCAACGCGGTGCAGCAGGACCTGAACCCCGGCCTGACCGACTACCCGGGTTTCGTCGCCGGCGAGGCGGTGCGCTCGCAGCTCAGCCCGGACGGCACGACGCTTGCGATCATCTGCGCCGGGCAGAACACGCTGAACGACAAGACCGGCAAGACCGACGTGCTGAACTCGACGCAGTACGTCTTCCTTTACAACGTCGCCGGCGCCAACAAGGCCTCGCCCAAGCTGATACAGGCGATCAAGCAGACGAACGCCCATATCGGCCTGGTCTGGTCGCCGGACGGCAGCACGCTTTACGCCACGGGCGGCAACGACGACGCGGTGTATGCCTACACCCAGGCCGGCGGAACGTGGTCGCAGACGGCGGCCATCTCCCTGGGCCACAAGGCCGCGCCATCCGGCAGCGGCGCGACCAGCACGCCGGCCGCACCCCTCGGCGGCGTCGGCCTCGCCGTGCAGCCGAACGCGAGCGGCCTCGGCATCTCCGGCAACGGCCAGACCCTGGTCGTCGCCAACAACTACAACGACTCCATCAGCGTGATCGACACCGCCAGCAAGAAGGTCCGCTACGAGCACGACCTGCGCCCGTACTTCGCGGGCAACGAGGGCACGGACGGCGTGGCCGGTGGCGAGTACCCGCTCGCGGTGGCGGTCAAGGGCAACGGCATGGCCTACGTGTCCTCCTACCGGGATCGCGAGGTGGTGGCGGTCGATATCTCCTCGCCCTCGGCCGGCCGCCTGGTTACCCGCATCAAGCTCGACGGCAACGCCAGCGGGATGACCCTGAACAAGGCGCAAACGACCCTTTACGTGGCGCAGGACAACGCCGACCAGGTCGCAGTGATCGACACGGGGAGCAACCAGGTCACCGCCCGGATCGACGCCCGCGCGCCTGCCGGCGTGCTGACCGGCCCGCGCTACACGGGGGCGGCCACCTTCGCCGTGACGCTCTCCCCCGATGAGAAGACGCTTTACGCGGTGAACAACGGCTCGAACTCGATCGCCGTGATCCCGCTGTCCGGCGCGGCCGCCAACACGGTCGCCGGCCTGATCCCGACCGCCTACGCGCCGAAGGACATCACCTTCAGCGCCGACGGAACGTGGATGTATGTCATCAACGGCAAGAGCGACACCGGCCCCAACCCCGGCAACCTGATGGGCAACACCGCGCTGATCACCAATATCACCTACCCCGGCGGCAACGCCGCCGTCGCTGCCGCCGCGAAGGCGTCCAACCAATACCAGTTCCAGCTGGAGCACGCGACCCTGGTCAGCGCCCAGGTCCCGGGCAGCGCCGACTTGCCGAACCTGACCGCGCAGGTGGCGCGGAACAACCTGTACAGCGTCCCGCCCGATGAGAACGACGCGGCGGTGATGGGCTTCCTGCACAAGAACGTCCAGCACGTGATCTACGTCGTGAAGGAGAACCGCACCTACGACCAGATCCTGGGCGACCTTTCCAACGGCTCAAATGGCGACCCGTCGCTCACGCAGTTCGGCCGGCGCATCACGCCGAACTTCCACCGCATCGCCAACAACTTCGTGACGCTCGACAACTTCATGGACCCCGGCGACGGCAGCATGGATGGCTGGTCCTGGACCATGCGCGGCCGGGTCACGAGCACGGAAGAGGTGACGCAGCAGATCAACTACGCCGGCGTCAACCGCGGCCTGGCCTATGAGTCCGAAGGCGCGAACCGCAACGTGCCGGT
>CAXTUO010000270.1:0-5656 GCA_964247175.1 uncultured Acetobacteraceae bacterium
TGTTCTGGTCAATCAGCGTGCAGCCCGGCAGCGCGCCGCCGGCCAGCGCCGCCAACCACAAGGCACGGTGGATCAATGCCGGTAGTCCGACGCTTCGCGGTCAAGCGTGCGCTTGATGCTCTCCAAGTGCAGGCGCGCCGGCTCGTCCCCGGCGTCCCGCATCTGCCGTGCTGCCGCTTCCGCCACGGCCGGCGGCACCGGTCGCAGCGCGCGCCCGGTGGACATCGCCAGGCGCTGCGCCTCGCACGCGCGCTCAAGGTAGTACAAGTCGTCCCATGCCTCGGCGATGCTGCGGCCCAGCACCATGATGCCGTGGTTGCGCATGAACGCCACGTCGGCGTCGCCCATGCTGGCGGCGATGCGGTCGCCCTCCGCCTCGTCCAGCGCCAGGCCGTTGTAGTTGTCATCGACGACAACCCGGCCCAGGAACTTCAGCGCGGTCTGGCCGGCATAGGCCAGCGGCTCGCCTTCCAGCATCGCGAGCGCGGTCGCGTTCGGCATGTGGGTGTGGAACGCCGCCCGGGCGCGCGGCAGGCGCAGGTGGATGCGGGCATGGATGTAAAACGCCGTGGCTTCCGGCACGCCCGCGCCCGCGACGACGTTGCCGTTGAAGTCGCAGACCAGCAGGCGGGACGCCGTGACCTCGTGGAAGCCCCAGCCGTAGGGGTTCACCAGGAACAGCGAGTCCGACCCCGGCACCATGGCAGACAGGTGGTTGCAGATGCCCTCGTGCAGGCCCAGGCGGCTGGCGGCGCGGAAGCAGGCGGCAAGGTCCACCCGGGCCTGCCACACGACCTCCCGATCCAGGATTGTGTTGCGCAGGATGGCGGGGGCAGTCGGCAGGGCGTGCGCCAAGGAAGGTCTCCGGGGTTTGCGGGCGGCGGGCTGGCGGGCATGATGGCCGCGATCAGGCGAAACGACAACGAGGGACACCATGCGATGAGCGCCACGAACCAGCGGATCGACGCCCGGCGCCTATGGGACAGCCTGATGGCAATGGCCGAGATCGGCGCGACCGCGAAGGGCGGCGTGCGGCGCTTGGCGCTGAGCGAGGTGGACCGCGCCGGGCGCGACCGGTTCCGGGCGGAGTGCGAGCAGGCCGGGCTTGCGGTGCGGATCGACGCGATGGGCAACATGTTCGCGCGCCGCGCCGGGCAAGATGCCACGCGCTTGCCGGTGCTGTTCGGCAGCCACCTGGACACCCAGCCCTCCGGCGGCAAGTTCGACGGCGCGCTGGGCGTGATGGCCGGGCTTGAGGTGATGCGCAGCCTGAACGACCTCGGCATCACGACGGAGGCGCCGATTGAGCTGGTGAACTGGACGGACGAGGAGGGCAGCCGCTTCGGCCACAGCCTGATGGGGTCCGGCGTTTGGGCCGGCGTGTATGGGCAGGCGGTGATGGAGGCGCTGACCGACGCCGAAGGCACCACGGTCGGCGCGGCGCTGGACGGCATCGGCTACCGCGGCCCGGAACCCGCCCGCCCCTTCCCGGCCGACGCTTATTTCGAGCTGCACATCGAGCAAGGCCCGATCCTGGAGCAGGAGGGCAAGCAGGTCGGCATCGTGACCGGCGGCCAGGCGCAGGTTTGGTATGACGCGGTCGCAACCGGGCAGGACAGCCACGCCGGCACCACGCCGCCCAGCACCCGGCGGGACGCGCTGGTCTGCGCCGCCCGGGTGATCGACTTGGTGGACCGCACCATGCGCGCCCGCGGCGAGCACGGGCGCGGCACCGTGGGCCAGCTCCAGGTGCTGCCCAACAGCCGCAACGTCATACCGGGCGAGGTCCGGTTCAGCATCGAGTTCCGCCACCCGGACGAGGGCGAGATCGACCGGTTGGCTGCGGAGTTCCCGCACGAAGCCGACGCCATCACCCGCGGCTGTGGCGTGGTGCTCGAACTGCGCGAGCTGTTCCGCATCCCGGCCCAACCGTTCGACCCGGCCTGCATCGAGCTGGTGCGGCACGCGGCGGCGCGCCTCGGGCTATCCGCCCGGGAAATCGTTTCCGGCGCTGCGCACGACGCCATCTACGTCGCGCGGCATGTACCGACGGCAATGATCTTCACGCCGTGCAAGGACGGGTTGAGTCATAACGAGGCTGAGAGCATCGAACCCGAGGAAGCCGAAGCCGGCTGCCAAATGCTGTTCGAGACGGTCGTTGCACGAGCGAATCGCGTGATAAAGCCGCGCTGAGCCGTAGCGGCACGGCCGACCACCAGGGCGGCCATGGCCATGTCTGCCCCACCGACGCAGAAACGCAACAGCCCGATGCGTTTCACGGGGGTTGCCCGCGCGCCACTCCGCCCGTATAGCGGCCTGCCCTGCGGCGCCTGGGCCGTAGCAAGCGGAGGTTTGATGGAAGGCAGTCGCGTGGCAGAATATTTGGCCCGGGACCGGGCGGGACAGGACGCCCCAGCTCTTCGCGTCCAAGCGAACATCCTGGCCCGGCCCGCGACGGTTGAGCGCCGGATGGCGGATGCGATCCGTGCCTTGGCGATCGACGCGGTCGAGACGGCAGGCTCCGGCCATCCGGGGATGCCGATGGGCATGGCGGACGTCGCCACCGCGTTGTGGACCAAGCTGCTGCGCTTCGACGCCGCTGACCCCCGATGGCCGGACCGCGACCGGTTCGTGCTGTCCGCCGGGCACGGGTCCATGCTGCTTTATGCGCTGCTGCACCTCACCGGGCACGTCGGCATGGAGATCGACGTGCTGGAACGCTTCCGCCAGCTCGACAGCCCCGCGGCCGGACATCCCGAGCACGGCGAGCACCCGGCGATCGAGACCACAACGGGACCGCTCGGCCAAGGCCTGGCCACCGCGGTCGGCATGGCGCTCGCCGAACGCATGATGGCGGCGCGCTATGGCAAAAGCCTGGTGGACCACCGCACCTGGGTCATCGCCTCCGACGGCGACCTGATGGAGGGCATCAGCCACGAGGGCGCGAGCTTGGCCGGGCACCTGCGGCTTGAGAAGCTGACAGTGCTTTGGGACGACAACGGCACATCAAGGGACGGACAGGCGGCGCTGTCGTCCTCGGACGACCAACTCAAGCGCTTCGCCGCGCTGGGCTGGGCGACGAAGCGGGTGGACGGGCATGATCCCCATCAGGTGCAGGCGGCCCTGTCCCTGGCGCTGCGGTCGAAGAAGCCGACGCTGATCGCGTGCCGCACCATCATCGGCTTCGCAGCACCGACCAAGGCGGGCACGGCGGCGTGCCACGGTGGGCCGCTGGGCCGCGCGGAGGCCCGGGCGGCGAAGCAGGCGATGGACTGGCACCATCCCCCATTCAGCGTGCCCCCTGACTTGATGCAGCGCTGGGCCACTGCCGGGCGGCGCGGAACCGCTGCGCGCCGGGCATGGCTGAAGCGGCTCGCCAAGCACCCGCTGCGGGCCGAGTTTGAGCGCGTGGTGGCGGGCCGCCTGCCGGAGTCCTGGCACGAGGCCATGGCGGCCCTGAAGGCTGAGCTTGCCGACACCCGCCCGGCGCTCGCCACCCGGCAGGCCAGCCAACGGGCGCTCGCGGCGCTGGCGCCGACGGTCCCCGAGCTGGTCGGCGGGTCGGCGGACCTCACCCATTCCAACCTCACGATGGTCCGCGGCATGGCGCCGGTCGCGCCTGGCAGCTACGCCGGGCGCTACGTGCATTACGGCATCCGCGAGCACGGCATGGCCGCGTGCATGAACGGCATGGCCCTGCACGGCGGGCTGCTGCCCTATGCCGGCACCTTTCTGGTGTTCAGCGACTACATGCGCCCGGCGCTCCGCCTCGCGGCCATCATGCGTCAGCGGGTGATCCATGTCCTGACGCATGACAGCATCGGCGTGGGGGAGGACGGGGCGACGCACCAGCCGGTGGAACAGCTCGCCTCGCTCCGCGCCATGCCCGGCCTGTACTTAATGCGCCCGGCAGACGCAGTCGAAACCGCCGAATGCTGGGAACTGGCGATCCGCCGCTCCGACGGGCCGACTCTGCTGGTGCTGTCGCGCCAGGCCTTGCCGGCGCTGCGCGGCGACGCCGCCGAGAACCGCAGCGCCCGCGGCGGCTACGTCCTGGCCGAGGCCAACGGCGCGCGTCAAGCGACACTGATCGCCACCGGGTCCGAGGTCGCCATCGCCATCGAGGCCCGGCGCATGCTGGCCGAAGAAGGCATCCCGGTCGCCGTGGTGTCGCTGCCGTGCTGGGACCTGTTCGCGCAGCAGGTCGAGAGCTACCATGCCGGCGTGTTGGGCAGCGCCCCCCGCTTCGGCATCGAGGCCGCCTGCGGCTTCGGCTGGGAGCGCTGGCTCGGCGCGGACGGGGCGTTCATCGGCATGACCGGTTTCGGCGCCAGCGCGCCAGGCGATACGCTGTTCCGGCATTTCGGCATCACGCCGGAGGCCATCACCACCGCCGTGAAGAAACGGCTCGCTGCAAACTAAGGGGGAGCTTAGTCGCATGGCCGTCAAGGTCGCCATCAACGGGTTCGGGCGCATCGGCCGCCTGGTGCTGCGCGCCATCGTGGAAAGCGGGCGGGACGACATCGTGCCGGTCGCCATCAACGACCTGGGCAGCGTCGAGGCCAACGCCCACCTGTTCCGCTACGACAGCGTGCACGGCCGCTTTCCCGGCGAGGTCCTGGTCGAGGGCGATGCCATCACCATCCGCTGCGGAGGCCGGACCTTCGGCCCGATCAAGGTTTCGGCGGAGCGCGACCCATCCAAGGTGCCGTATGGGGGCGTCGATGTCGCGATGGAGTGCACCGGGCGCTTCACCAGCAAGGAAGCCGCCAGCGCGCTGATCCACGGCGCCGGCGCCCGCAAGGTGCTGATCAGCGCCCCGGCGGACGGGGTGGACGCGACAGTGGTTTACGGGGTCAATCACCAGGTGGTCACGCCGCAGATGACCGTCATCAGCAACGCGTCCTGCACGACCAACTGCTTGGCGCCGATGGCGAAGGTGCTGCACGACAGCTTCGGCATCCTGCGCGGCTACATGCTCACCATCCATGCCTATACCGGCGACCAGAACACCGTGGACACGCTGCACAAGGACCTGCACCGCGCCCGCGCCGCCGCCGTTTCCAGCATTCCGACCAGCACGGGTGCCGCCAAGGCCGTGGGCCTGGTGCTGCCGGAGCTTGCGGGCAAGCTGGACGGCACGTCGATCCGCGTGCCGGTGCCCAACGTATCGCTGGTCAGCCTCGACGTGAACCTGCGCGAAGCGGCGACGGTCGCGCAGATCAACGACGCGATGAAAGCGGCCTCGACTGGCGCGCTGCGCGGCATCTTGGATTACAACACGGCCAAGCTGGTCAGCGTCGATTTCAACCATCAGGCGGCGTCCTGCACCTTCGATGCCACGCAGACCGCGGTGGTCGATGGGCAGTTGGCCCGGGTGATGGGCTGGTACGACAACGAGTGGGGCTTCAGCAACCGCATGGTCGATACGGCGGTGCTGTTCGGGAACATGCAGGCGTGACCGTCCGCACGCTGGACGATGCCCGCGCGGCCGGGCGGCGCGTGCTGCTGCGCGCCGACCTCAACGTGCCCGTGCGCGACGGGCGCATCAGCGACCTCACGCGGATCGAACGGCTGTCCCCCACCATCCGGGAGCTGGCGGACGCCGGCGCCCGGGTGATCGTGTGCAGCCACTTCGACCGGCCGAAAGGCAAGC
>CAXTUO010000271.1:0-5636 GCA_964247175.1 uncultured Acetobacteraceae bacterium
CGGCACCAGCACGATCATCAACCCGAACGGCACCATCCAAACCGTGCCGACGCCGCGCTGATGGCCCGCATCCTTTACTTCGCCTGGCTGCGCGAGCGGATGGGCCGCACGGAGGAGACGCTGCCGTTGCCGCCGGGCGTCGCGACCGTGGGCGAGCTGGTCGCGCTGCTGCGGGCGCGCGATGATGCCGGCGCCCAGGCTTTCGCCCATCCGGCCATGGTGCGCGCCGCGGTCAACCAGGAGTTCGCGGCGCCCGGCACCCCGGTGCAGGATGCGGACGAGATCGCCTTCTTTCCTCCAGTGACCGGCGGCTGATGGCGACCGTGCGCGTCCAGGCGGAGGCCTTCGACTCCGGCGCGGAGATGGCGGCGCTGCTGGCCGGACGGACGGACGTGGGCGGCCTCGGCTGCTTCGTCGGCCTGGTGCGGGACAGCGCAGGCGGCCAGCCGATCCGCAGCATGACGCTGGAGCACTACCCCGGCATGACCGAGCGCGCGCTCGCCGCCATCGCGGCGGAGGCGGAAGGGCGCTGGACGCTGCAGGGCTGCACCGTGATCCACCGCTACGGGCGGCTGCTGCCGGGGGAGCCGATCGTGCTGGTGCTGACCGCCAGCCCGCACCGCCAGGCGGCGCTCGACGCGACGGCGTTCCTGATCGACTGGCTGAAGACCCGGGCGCCGTTCTGGAAACAGGAGGAGCTGGCCGAGGGCGGCGCGCAGTGGGTGGCCGCCCGCGACGCCGACGACGCGGCGGCCGCCCGCTGGGAGACCGGGGCTGGCTGAACGGGGCGCGTGTCTGCTCGCGCCCCGCCCAATAGCAGCCGCCCGCCCTGGGCAGGGACCGGCGTCAGGCCGTGATGGCGCCGTTCAGGCCGGCCGGGAAGAACAGCCCGGAAGCGGCGTTGGGCGCGCCATACACGATGTTGAGCACCTGCCGCGTGGAACGGGCGAAAACAAGGCTGTTGCTGTCGGTCGGCACGATGTTGGCGACGCCATTGAGCAGGATGCCCTGGTCGTCGGCCGCCCCGGACAGGGCAGCGCGCAGGTCGGAGATCTTCTGCACCTCCGCCGTGAAGCCGCGCTGCAGCAGCAGGACACGGATTTCGGAGGCGTGGTAGGCCTCGACCGCCAGGATGCCGGCCGCGGCCGCCAGCACGGTCTTGTTGTGCACCAGCGGCGCCGCGCCGGCATAGGCGGTGACGCCGACATCCTCGAAGATGAACGCGCCGAGCAGGAAATCGTTTTCGCTGGCGAACGGGTCGAAGCCGCTGCCCAGGCCGGCCGCTTGGGCCAGCGTGTTGAAGCTGTTGGTCAGGTCGATGGCCGGCTCCGCAACCGCCTTGTCGGCCAGCACGCTGCGGATGAAGCGGACGTGGTTCTGCTCGTCCTGCGCGATCTCTTGGGCGTATTGCTGCACGGCCGGGGTCTCGAAGGCGACCGCGCGGCCGCCGGTGACGCCGCCCTGGACTCCCGATCCATAGGTGTCGGCGGCGGCGAGGCCCGTGCCGGTGGCGGCACGGAGGTAGAACTCGGCTTCCAGGTATTCCAAGTTGAGCGCGAAGTTCAGCACGGCGGCGTCGTTGTTGCCCACCGCATAGGCCGGCGTGCTCGTGGCCGCCAGGCCGGCGACGGCCATCGAGCCGAGGGCCAGGGCGCCGAAGCTGGTGCCGCGCAGCAGGCTCCGCCGCTCCAGCCCTGTGAGTTCGGCCGTTTCGTTTGATTGAATGTCGGGCATCGAGGTTTCCTGTTGATGGGCCGCACGGTTTTCGTGCCGGCGTAGGATTACCGGCCGATGCCCAAATCGGATGCGCAACGTTGGGCAGAGTCTCAGGTCATGAGAGATGACAAGCCGGTGATGCCATCCAGCCGACAGGACACTGCCGCCGGCGCCCGGGCTGCCCGCGGGGCGTCGGCCTTTGCCGTGGGCTGCGGCGCCTTGTTGCTGGCGTGGCCTGCCTTGCGCAATGGCTACCCACTGGTGTTCAGCGACACCGGCCCGTTGCTGGAAATGGGGCTGGAGCCGAGCATCGGCTGGGACAAGCCCTGGATCTACGGGCCGTTCCTGGCGCTTTCCGGTTACGTGACGCTGTGGCTGCCGCTTGCGGCACAGGCTCTGCTGGTGTCCTGGGTGCTTTGGCTGACGCAGGCGGCCTTGGGCGGGCCGCGGGTCCGGCTGCACCTGGCGCTCTGCGCCCTGCTCGCCATTGGCAGCGCCGCGCCGTGGTTCACCTCCTTGCTGATGCCGGACGTGTTCACGCCCGTTGCCGTGCTGTGCCTGTTCATCCTGACGTATGGCGGGGACCGGTTGTCCCGGGCCGAACTGGCCGGCGCCGCGGTGCTTGGGTCGGTCGCGGTCGCATCGCACCTGGCGCACCTGATCCTTGCGGCCGGGTGCATCGCGGTGCTCACGCTGCTGCGCTGGCGCTCCGGCTGGCGTTCCCTTTGGCGCCCGGCCGTGCCGCTGGCCGCGGCGCTCGCGATGCTGCTGCTGACCAACGTGGTCGGCAACGGCGTTCTGGGCATCTCACCCTACGGCTCGGTGTTCGCGCTGGCCCGGCTGGTCGGGGACGGGCCGGGCCGGGCCTACCTTGACCATGCCTGCCCCGATCCCGGGCTGCGCCTGTGCGCCTGGCAAGGCCGCCTGTCCGCAGACAGCGACGAGTTCCTTTGGCACCCGCAGGGGCCGCTCTGGGCAAACGGTTTCGGGCCGACGCGGTTCGCGCCGGAGGCGGCGCGGCTGGTGCCCGCCATCATCGCCGCCTTTCCGCTCGACACGCTGCGGGCGGCGGCGGCCAACACCCTGCGCCAGCTCCTCCGGGTGCAGGTCGGCGACACGTTGATCCCGGACCACCTGGACATCGCCGTGCTGCCGCGCCTGCGGCCGTATCTTCCTCCAGCCGAGATCGCCCGCTACCAGGCCGCCTTGCAGCCCCGTGGCCTGTTCCGGGACGCGGCGGCGCCGTTCCTCGCCGTGCATGCCGTGCTGCTCGCCGCCGGGACCGCGGGCAGCGTGGCAGTGGCGTTGCGCTGCTGGCGGACCCGGCGCGCGCTGGCCGGGCTGGCGGTCGTGGTGTTGACGGCCTTGCTGGCCAACGCCTTTGCCACCGGCGCGCTGTCAGGCCCGCATGACCGCTACCAGGCCCGCCTGGCCTGGCTGGTGCTGCTGGCGCCCCTGGCCTATGCCGCGCGGCTGGACACCTCGGCCGGGGGCATGCGGACGAGGCCGTCGTACTCGCGCAGCAGCGTTTCCGTGATCGGGCCGGGCGTGTAAAGGTGTCCGGCGATCTCCCGCACCGGCGTGACCTCGGCGGCGGTGCCGGTCAGGAACACCTCGCTGGCCCGCGGCAGTTCGTCCAGCCCGATCACCCGCTCGACCACCTGCATCTGCCGCCGCCGGGCGAGGTCCATCACCGTGCGCCGGGTGATGCCGTCCAGGAAGCAGTCGGGCGTCGGCGTGTGGATTGCCCCGTCCATGACGAAGAAGATGTTGGCGCCCGTCGCCTCCGACACCTGGCCGCGCCAGTCGAGCACCAGCGCGTCGTCGAAACCCGCCGCCTCCGCCGCGTGCTTGGACAGCGTGCCGATCATGTACAGCCCGGCCGCCTTGCTGGCGGTCGGCGCGGTCTCGGGATGCGGACGCTTCCATGGCGCCATGCCGAGCCGCACGCCCTTCATGCGGTCCGCGCCGAACAGGTTCGGCCAGGCCCAGCAGGCGATGGCCAGGTGAATCTTGGTGTTCTGCGCGGAAACGGAAAGCTGCTCGGCCCCGCGCCAGGCGATCGGGCGGACATAAGCGTCGGTCAGGTCGTTCGCCGCCAGCACCTCGCGGCAGGCGGCGTCGATCTGCTCGGCCGACCAGGGGATCTCGAAGCCCAGGATGCGCCCGGAGGCGATCAGCCGCTCGGTGTGCTCGCGCAGCTTGAAGATACGGCCGGAATACGCCCGTTCACCCTCGAACACGCCGCTGGCATAGTGCAGGCCATGGGACAACACATGCAGCCTCGCATCGCGCCACGGCACGAGCGCCCCATCCACCCAGATCAGCCCATCGCGGTCATCGAAAGGAACGAGCGCCATGTCCAGCTCCATCGTAATATTGTTGCTTCGATAGGCCCGACGGTATAACACAGGTCCTAGTAAGTCAATAAACCTGTCCTATGCCTCAAGGAATGCCTGCCATGTCCGAAACGCGATCTGCCGTGAGCGGCGGCCTTGATCCCCGCGGTCCCGCCGGATCAAACCTGCTGTTCCTGCGCGAGGAGCAGATGCGCCTGGCGCAGGACATGCTGTTCTTCGCCTACCGCGACTTCACCGGCGCGGCCGACGTGATCCTCGACGAACTCGGCCTAGGCCGCGCCCACCATCGCGCGCTGCACTTCATCGGGCGCAGCCCCGGCATGACGGTGGGCGACCTGCTGGCGATCCTGCGCATCACCAAGCAGAGCCTGGCCCGCGTGCTGACGGCGCTGGTGGACCAGGGCTACGTCGCGCAATTGCCGGGCCGCAGCGACCGGCGGCAAAGGCTGCTGAGCCTCACGGACGCCGGGCAGGCGCTGGAACGCCGCTTGTTCGAGAGCCAGCGCGAGCGCCTGGCCGTTGCCTACCGGGAAGCCGGCGGCCCGGCGGTTGAGGGCTTCCGCCGGGTCATGCGCGGGGTGATGGAGCCGGCCGCCCGCGCCTACATGGAACAGGCCGAAGCCACGGTCCGGATCGGCGCCCGGATCGGCCCTGGGGCCGGCTCCAGAGTCGATCCCAGAGTCGATCAGTGACGGAAGCGCATGTCCTGGTGGTCGATGATGACGCGCGGCTGCGCGCCCTGCTGTCGCGCTACCTGGCCGAGCAGGGATTCCGCGTGACCACCGCCGGCCACGCCGCCGAAGCGCGGGAGCAGATGCGCTTCATGCAGCCGGACGTGCTGGTGCTGGACGTGATGATGCCGGGGGAGAATGGCCTGTCGCTCACCCACAGCTTACGGGAAGGGCGCACCGGCCTGCCGATCCTGCTGCTCACCGCCCGTGGTGCGCCGGAGGACCGGATCGCCGGGTTCGAGGCGGGCGCGGACGACTACCTGGGCAAGCCGTTCGAACCGTACGAGCTGGTGCTGCGGCTGCGCGCCATGCTGCGCCGGGTGGTGCCGCCGTCCCCGGCCGAGCCGGCCGGGCCGGTGGCGTTGGGAACCCTGACCTTCGACACCGAGCGGGCCGAGCTGCGCGGCCCCGACGGCGTGGTCCACCTGACCGGCGGCGAAGCGGCGCTGCTCCAGGCGCTCGCCCGCAAGCCCGGCGAGGTGCTGTCCCGCGATTGGATCGTCGAAACGCTCGGCATGGACGAGACCGGGGAGCGGGCCATCGACGTGCAGGTCACCCGCTTGCGACGCAAGATCGAGGCCGACCCGCGGGAGCCGCGCTTCCTGCATACCGTGCGTGGCCGCGGCTACGTGCTGAAGCCCGGCGTTTGAGGCACCACAGTGATCGGCAGCCTGCTCCGGCCCATCAAGACCCTCCTGCCCCGCGGCCTGCTGGGCCGCAGCCTGCTGATCGTGCTGGTGCCGCTGGTGGTGCTGCAGGCGGTGGCGTTCACCTTCTTCTACGGCAGCCACCTCGACATCATCTCCCGCCGCCTGTCCGGCAGCATCGC
>CAXTUO010000272.1:0-1582 GCA_964247175.1 uncultured Acetobacteraceae bacterium
GACCGGGTCACGACGGACGGTCATGACAGCTACCCCCGTGCGATCCGCACCGAGTTGGGCCGAGGCGTCCGCCACCGGACCACTCGCTACCTGAACAACAGGATGGAACAAGACCACCGTGGCATCAAAGGCCGTTACCGGCCGATGCGCGGCTTCAAGTGCCCGAAGTCAGCTGCCCGGTTCTGTCGCGGCCACGACGAACCGCGCAACTTCCTCCACCCTCGTTCCCGCCAGCACGTGCCCGCCGATCATCGCCGATTGCGGTTCCTGCGCCGCGCCAGGACCGTGCTGGCCATTTTGGAAGCCGCACGACGGAACGTCGTTGCCTGTTCCGAAAGCCCGGCTCCACTGGGTGGCGCGAGATCTGACGGAACCCTTGTTCACAGCGTTGACTCTCATCACTCTGGCCGACTACGGTGCTTATAACAGAACAACGTTCTGCACTACAGAACAAAAATGGTTGGGCAACCCGCATGGGCGGAAAGGACGGAACACGGTGACAGCGAAAGCCGAGCTAGTTCCCGGCGTGACGGCGCCGGTTGCCGGGGATCGTGACGCACTTGAGCGAAGCGCGCTCGCCAGGACGATATGGCAGCTCGTTCCGATCCTGGCGCTGGGCTACTTTTTCAACTACGTCGATCGCACCAGCGTCGGCTTCGCTGGGCTGACCATGAACCGCGACCTGGGTCTTACTGCGACACAATTCGGGTGGGGGGCCGGCATCCTCTTCACCGGCTATTGCCTGCTGGAAGTACCCAGCTCGTTGATCATGTACCGCGTCGGCGCCCGGCGGTGGCTCGCGCGGATCATGATCACCTGGGGACTGGCCGCAGCGACATCGGCCCTCGCAACGGGCCCGCTCAGCTTCTATTTTACCCGGTTCCTCCTGGGGGTGGCGGAGGCCGGGTTCTTTCCCGGGGTGATCTGGTACTTGTCGATCTGGTTCCCTGCCCGTTACCGCACCCAGGTGCTGGCCTGGTTCATGGCGGCCACGCCGGTTTCATCCCTGATCGGCGGGCCCGTCTCTGGCATGCTGCTGCAGATGGATGGCGTGCTGGGCCTGGCCGGCTGGCAGTGGATGTTCATCGTCGAGGGTCTGCCTGCTTCTATCCTGGGCCTGTGGTGCCTGAAGCGCCTGGCCGACACGCCGGAGCAGGCGACGTGGTTGACGCCTGATGAACACCAAGTCTGGCTTGAGGCGCTGGCGGCCGAGAAGCGGGAGCGGCCCAAGAAGGACATGCTGGCTGCGCTTCGCGACCCGCGCGTGCTGATCCTGACCGGCATCACCTTCGCGTTCACCATCGGCAGCTACGGCGTCGGCATCTGGCTCCCGCTGATCCTGCGCGGGCATGGGCTCGGCAACCTCGCCATCGGCTTCGTTTCTGCCATTCCCTATTTCTTTGCCACCATCGGCATGCTGCTCTGGGCGCGCCAGGTGGACCGTCGGGGCCGGGCGATCACCAACCTGGCGCTAGCCTGCCTGCTGGGCGCGGGGGGCCTGGTGTTCTCCGTCGTGTTCGGGGCGCTGGTTCCCGCACTAGCGGGGTTGACCCTCGCGCTGATCGGCACGATCTCGGCCCGC
>CAXTUO010000272.1:1592-5629 GCA_964247175.1 uncultured Acetobacteraceae bacterium
GTTCTACACCATCCCGAGCCGGTTCCTGACCGGAGCCGCCGCCGCCGGCGGGCTTGCCTTCATCAACTCGGTCGGCGCCTTCGGGGGTTTTGTGGGTCCTTACATGGTCGGCTTCCTGAAGGACTCGACCGGGTCGTTCTCGGCGGGGATGCTGGGCCTCGCAGGGGTGCTTGTCGTCGCGATCGGGCTGACCTTGTCGCTGCGCCTGTTCATGATGGAGGAGTAGCGCGATGGAGTTGCAGGAGACAGCGGAAGGGGCGCCCCCGACGGGCCGGCCCGCCGAGGGCGAGGCCTCAGGAGGTGCTGCCGCCGTCGACCGCGCGTTGTCCATCCTTGCGGCCTACGGGACCGAGGATGGCGAGTTGACCCTTGCCGAGATCGCCGCCCGGACCGGCTTCTACAAAAGCACCCTGCTGCGCCTGATCCGGTCGCTGCTGCATGCACGCTTGCTGCTGCGTTTGGCGGACGGGCGCTATCGCATCGGGCCGGAGGCGCTGCGGCTGGGCGGGCTGTACCAGCGCGCGCACAGCGTCGGCGATGTCGTGCTGCCGGTCATGCACGCGTTGATGGAGGCCACCGGCGAGAGCGTCGTGTTCCATGTCCGCGAGGGAAAGGCGCGGGTGGCGCTGCATCGGGTCGAGAGCCGGCATGTGGTTCGCTACAACGTGCGCGAGGGCGATATCCTGCCATTGGACGCGGGGTCTGGCGGGCGGGTGCTGCTGGCCTTTGGCGGCGCGCGCGGCGAGCCTTACGCGACGATCCGGGAGCGCATGTTCCATGGCGCCTACCGCGAACGGGATCCGGACACGTCGGGCTTCTCGGCGCCGGTGTTCGGGCCGGGCCAGGTAGCGGCCGGCGCGGTCACGGTGGCGGGTCCGGCCTCGCGCGTGACCGAGGCCTTCGTCGCTCAGCACGGGCCTCCCCTGCTGCAGGCGGCCGCACAGATGACCCGCAACCTCGGTGGCAACGCATCGGTGTTCACTCCCGCCCTGCACCGCCTCACCGGAGGCGGCGCATGACCCCGTTGCACGGCGTGCGCGTGCTGGATCTGACCAACGTCCTGGCCGGGCCATTCTGCACCTATCAGCTCGCCCTGATGGGCGCCGAGGTGATCAAGGTGGAACAGCCTGGCAGGGGCGACCTGGCGCGCCGCCTGGGCGCCGACCCCGAGGCGGCGAAGCGCGGCATGGGCGCATCGTTCGTGGCGGTCAACGGTGGCAAGCAGTCGATCACGCTCGACCTCAAGCATCCCGACGGCAAGGCAGTGCTGAAGCGCCTGATCGCCGAGTGCGACGTGCTGGTGGAGAACTACCGGCCCGGCGTGATGGAGCGCCTCGGCCTAGGATATGGCGTGCTGAAGCCGTTGCGGCCCGCACTGGTCTATTGCGCCATCTCCGGCTTCGGGCGCGATGGTCCGCTCGCGCATCGGCCGGCGTACGACCAGATCGTCCAGGGGATGGCCGGGGTGATGAGCATCACCGGAGATGCCGACAGTGCGCCGCTGCGGGTGGGCTTCCCCATGTCGGACACCGTGGGCGGCCTGACCGCCGCCTTCGCCATCGCGTCGGCGCTGGTGGGCGCGCGACAAACGGGACAGGGCTGTCTGATCGACGTCTCCATGCTGGAAGCGACGCTGGCCACCATGGGATGGGTCGTGTCGAACCACCTCAATGCCGGCATCGCGCCGGAGCCGATGGGCAATGCCAATTTCACCGCCGCTCCTTCTGGCACTTTCGCCACGGGCGATGGCCCCCTCAACGTCGCAGCCAACGAGGACAAGCAGTTCGTCGCCTTGTGCACCGTGCTGGGCGCCCCGGCGCTGGCCGAGGATGCCCGCTTCGCCGACCGCCACGCCCGCAAGCGCAACCGCGCTGCGCTCACCGCTGAGCTGCAGCCGCTGCTGGCCCGGCGTGGCGCTGCCGAGTGGGACGACCTGCTCGTCGCCGCCGGCGTGCCGTCCGGCCGGGTGCTGAGCGTGCCTGAAGTCATCGCCCACCCGCACCTCCGGGCCCGCGGCTTCGTCGCGGAGATGGACGCGCCGGACGGAAAGCAGCGGGCCACACGCTGCGGCTTCCGCTTCGGCGACGCCAATCCCGCGCCGGCCGCCGCCGCGCCGCCGCTCTCGGCCGACACGCGGACTTGGTTGCGCCGGCTCGGCTACGGCGAGGCGGCGATCGACCGATTGCAGCAGGAGCACGTCACATGACCGACGCCGCACGCGATCTGGCCGCCGACTACTGGCGCACCGACATCATCGACATTGAACCCGGCGTGATCCGCGTCCGCGGCTATCCCATCCAGGAGCTGATCGGCAACCTCGGCTTCCCCGAGATGGTCTGGCTGATGTTGCGTGGCGAGCGGCCCAGCGCTGCCCAGGCCCGCCTGCTGGAGGCGGCGCTGGTCGCTGCCGTGGACCACGGTCCGCACGCACCCTCGATTGCCATCGCCCGCATGGCGATCAGCTGCGGCTTGCCGCTGAACGGCGCGATGGCCTCGGCAGTGAATACGCTGGACGACGTGCATGGCGGCGCCGGCGAGCAGGCCGTCGAGCTGTATGAGGATGTCAACGCCCGGATAGAGCGCGGCACGGCAATGGAGGCTGCGACCGCGGATGCGCTGGATGCCTTCGTCGCCGAAAAAGGCAAGTTCGTTCCGGGCTTCGGCCATCGCTTCCATCCGATCGACCCCCGGGCCGGGCGGCTGCTGGACTTGGTGGACGAAGCCGTCGCGGCCGGCGCCGTCGGCGGGAACTTCGCAGCGATCGGCCGCTCCGTGGAAGCCGTGCTCCAGGCCCGCAAGGGCAAGCGCATTCCCATGAACATTGACGGCGTCACAGCCGTGATCTACGCGGAGCTGGGCTTCCCCGCCCCGCTCGCCCGCGGCATCTTCTGCCTGTCGCGCAGCGTCGGCATCCTGTCGCACGCTTGGGAGCAGACGGGCCGGAAGGAGCGCAACAAGGGGCCCATGCCACGGCAACTGCCTTACCGCTACACCGGGCACCCCGCGCGCCAACTGGATGCGGGACGATGAACTTCGACCCCCCGCCCGCCCGGATAGAAACCCGCGTCCATGCCGAGATGCCGACCCATTTCCGCCGCGCGGTCGTGACCGACTGGTCGCAGGCCAACAAGCGGGGCGAGAGGGTGGATAGCTTCATCGAGGGTCCCTGCTTCGATCCGGCCGGCAACCTGTATGTCACCGATATCCCGCACGGCCGCATCTTTCGCATACGGCCGGACCTGGGGTGGGACCAGATCGCCGAGTACGACGGCGAGCCGAACGGTTTGGCCCGGCACCCGGACGGCCGTCTGTTCATCGCCGACTACAAGCAAGGGCTACTGGCGCTCGATGCCGAAACCGGCACCGTCGAACCCATCCTGCCACGGCGCAACAGCGAGCGGTTCAAGGGCCTCAACGACCTGCAATTTGCCGGCAACGGGGACCTGTATTTCACCGACCAGGGACAGACCGGACTGCAGGATCCCACGGGCCGCGTTTATCGCCTGACCGCGTCTGGACGGCTCGACTGCCTGTTGTCGAACGGCCCCAGCCCGAACGGCCTGGTGCTGTCGGCCGAACAGGACGCGCTGTTTGTCGCCATGACGCGCGACAACGCCGTCTGGCGGCTTCCGCTGCTGGCGGACGGCAGCACATCCAAGGTCGGTCGGTTCGCCCACTTCCACGGCACCAGCGGCCCTGATGGCATGGCGGCCGATGCCAGCGGCAACATCCTGCTGGCCCATGCCTCGCTGGGTGCCGTGTTCGTCTTGGGATCACAGGGCGCCGTCGTGGCGCGGATCGTGTCCTGCCGGGGAGCCACCATCACCAACCTCGCCTTTGGCGGCCCGGAACGGCGAACCGTTTTCATGACGGACTCTGCGACCGGCACGGTGCTGGCCGCAGATTGGGATGTGGCGGGTCTTCCACTTGCCGCCTGACATTTAAAACGGGAAAAGCAAGATGCGGAACCTGGTGTTTGCCAGCCTCGGCCTGTTGTGGGCCACAAGCGCCGGCGCGCAGCCGGTCACCGCCACCCA
>CAXTUO010000273.1:0-5598 GCA_964247175.1 uncultured Acetobacteraceae bacterium
GCAGCTCGGCGACGTGGTCGTGCATGGCGGGGATGCCCATCCAATCGGTGAGCGCGCGCATCTCCTCCCAATTCTCGGCCAGGACCTGCCGCCACGTCGAAACGCCTTGCTCGTCTGCCATCGGACCTTGCCTGCCCCCGTTCGCGCCCGCCGCGTGCGGCGCATCGGCGTCAGGCCGGATCAGCCTCGTACCACCGCCGGCGTCAAGTCCCATCGGGCGGGAGCGGTCATGCCGGCCGTGCTTTCTCCGCGGCCGCGTGCAGCCCGTAGAACGCGGCGGCGTTCCGCCCGAACACCGCGTCGCGCTCGGCGGGCGAAAGCGCAGCGGTGAGGCGGTGGGACCAGTCCCACCACGTCGCGTAGTCCTGCCGGGTGGTCAGCACCGGCCAATCGCTGCCGAAGATCAGCCGCTGCGGCCCGAACAGCTCCAGCAGCGTGTCGGCATAGGGGCGGATGGCGTCGAGCGGGGCGCCGGGCGCCGCTTCCGTCACCAGGCCGGACAGCTTGCAGCGGAGGTGCGGGAAGGAGGCGAGCACCGCCATGGCCTCCCGCCACTCCGCATGGCGGCCTGCGGCGATGGCGGGCTTGGCGGCGTGGTCGATGACGAGGGGCAGGTCCGGGTGGCGCTCGATCAGGCGCGGCAGGTGGGGAAGGTGGCGGACCCGCGCCAGCGCGTCGAAGGTGAGGCCGAGTTCGACCGCGGCGCGGTAGGCCGCGTCCTGTTCCGGACGCAGCATCCACTCGTCGTCCGCGATGTCCTGCCACATCGGGCGGATGCCGCGCAGCCGCGGGTCCTGCGCCAGCGCCGCCAGGCGGTCCGGCGCGTCGGGCGCCATCATGTCGATCCAGCCGACGACGCCTTGCACCCGCGGGTCGGTCTCGGCCAGCGACAGCAGGAAGCGCGTTTCGGCCTCCGTCGCCGCAGCCTGCACCAGCACGATTCCGTCAATCCCAGCCGCATCGAACAGGGGCGCCGCATCCGCCGGCAGGAAGTCGCGGTGGATCGGCAGGTCGGGCGTCAGCCAATCGTAGTCGCCGCGGTCCACGCGCCAGTAATGCACGTGGGCGTCGATCTTCAAGGTTCTTGGCCCCGGATCAGCCCGGCCTGCCGCAGCTCCAGCCAAAGCGCATCGGGGATGGGATGCGCCATGAGGCGCAGGTTTTCCTCGACCTCAGCCGCGTCGCGGGCGCCGGGGATGACGGTGGCGACGGCCGGATGCGAAAGCGGGAACTGCAGCGCCGCGGCGCGCAGCGGCACGCCGTGGCGGCGGCAGATGCCCTCGATGGCCCCCGTGCGCTCCAGGACCGCGGGGGAGGCCGGGGCGTAGTCGTACATCGCGCTGGGTGCGGCGCCGGTGGCGAGGATGCCGGAGTTGTAGGGGCCGCCCAGGATGATGCCGATGCCGCGCCGCTCGCACAGCGGCAGGAAGCTGCCCTGCGACGCCTGGTCCAGCAGCGTGTAGCGCCCGGCCAGCAGGAAGCAGTCGAAGTCCCCGGCCTCCGCGAAGTCCTGGCAGGCTTCCCACTCGTTCAGACCGGCGCCGATGGCCCGCACCGCCCCCTGCTCGCGCAGCGACAGCAGGGCGCGGTAGGCGCCGGCCATCGCTTCCCCGAACCGCTCGCGGTACGCTTCGCCGTGGTTGCGGCGGTCACAGTCGTGCAGGAACAGGATATCGACGCGGTCGGTGCCCAGGCGTTGCAGGCTGTCCTCGAAGGAGCGCATGGCGCCGTCGTAGCTGTAGTCGATGCGGGGCGCGAACGGCGCCGGGCGGTCGAACAAGGCGTCCGCGGCGCTGCCGAGGTCGGAGGACGCGCCGCGGGGGAACAGGCGCCAGCCCAGCTTCGTGGAGAGGACGATGTCGTTCGGCAGCCGCCGCCGGGCCGCGCCCATGCGGTGCTCGGCCAGGCCGAAGCCGTAGAGCGGCGCGGTGTCGAAGTAGCGGATGCCGGCGCGGTGGGCGGCCTCGACCGCCGCCATCGCGCCATCCTCGGTCTGCGCCCGGTACATGTTGCCGAGGCTGGTGCTGCCGAAGCCGAGCGTGGTCAGCTCGATGCCGGTGCGGCCGAGCGTGCGGGTGGGGAGGGTCATGGCCGGATCACCCCCTTGCGGACCAGGATGCAGCCGTAAAGCCGTGTTTCCCCGGTGGCAACGATGGCGTACGCGCCGGCGGCGCGCTCGTAGAAGGCGAAGCGCTCGATGTCCTCGATGGCGACCGCCTGGCCCTGCGCCGCGTCGAGCGCCTGCTGGAAGTCGGCGGCGACGGGCGGGCGGCCCTGGGACGGGGTCATGATCGCGGCGGGGCAGGACACGAAATCGTCCAGCGGCAGCAGGGTCAGCACCGCTTCCAGCACGGTCGGCGCCGGCAGGCCGGGCATGTGGACCAGGCGCCGGGCATGGGTGGCGGCGGGGAAGTTGGCATCGATGATCGCCAGCTCGTCGCCATGCCCCATCTCCGCCAGCACGGCCAGCAGCGGCGGCGAGATCAGCGGATGCAGGCCCTTCAGCATGGTCGCGTGCTCCCCATCGTTCGGCGTGGTGTCGCCGTCGCCGTTCGGCGTTGATCCCTCGGGAATAGCACGGCGGGCAGGCTGGGGAACAGCGCCCGGCATGGTTCAGGATCGGCCATTCTTGGGTTGCACAGGCCGCGTGGCAACCGCCGGCCTGTGAGGGTCGGATTTCGGATGCACGGTTTTCGCCGCGAGAGGCGGCCAGCCTTCCCCGGTCAAGCCTGCTGAGGCTGGAGCGGTCCCAGGCCCAGCAGGGTCAGCCAGTGCGGATGGCCTCGGCCGGTCATCAGCTCTTGTGGGCTTTTGCCCTGGCGCTCCGTGCGTCGGCTGCGCATGAAGCACCGGTGGTTCAGGAAGAACCGAAGCAAGTCGAGACACGGGTCGCCCAGGTGGCGGCGCAGGGTGAGGCCGGTGCGCAGCCGTTGCCCGGGGCGCCGCACCCTGGAAGACCTCGTCGTGCAAGCCCACGCGGATGCCGGCCAGGTCCTGGCCATGGTTGCTCAAGCTCGCTTGCCGCGTGGCGGACTGGAATCGCGCCAGCGCCTGAAAGGCGAGGTCCTTACGGTCACTCCCGGGCAGCCTCGCCGCTGCGCCCAAGCTGACGGTCTCGCGTGGTCTTCCCGAACCGTTCCTCCGTTACGCGGCCGGACAACTACGCCACTACGTTCAGCGCCTCCGCTCCCGCCACGCCGGACGCCGAAACGGCGCGCACCCCGTAGGCGTGCCGGCCCGGCGGACGCGCCGCGTCGATCCACATGGCCGCCCGCAGCGGCACGGGCGAGATCAACTGGCCGTCGCGGCGGACCTCGTAGGAGTACAGGTCCGGCTCGCGGCCCGGCGTCCAGCGGAGCACGGCGTTGCCGCCTTCGGCGCTGGATTGCAGCCAGGCGAGGGCGGCGGGCGGCTGCGGGCGGGTCGGCGTGACCCAGATCAAGGCGGTCTCAAACGCGGCGAGCCGCAGCCGCAGGCGCAGCGTGCCATCCTCCGGGGCGATGCCGGAGCGGACCGGCTCGGCCAAGCCCAGCTCGGCGGCGGCGCGGATGCGCGCGGGGTCGGTCACGGTCGGCAGCAGGGTGCGCCCGGCGGCGGCGTAGCTGTTGGACAGGGTGGCGCCGATGCCGAACCGGACAAGGTTGACCCGCGGCCAGGGCAGGTCCCGCAGCGTGTAGTCGATGTCCACCGGGGCGGCGGGACCATCGGGATAATGGGCGAGCAGGGCGGAAACGCTGCCGCTGCCGACCGTGACCAAGTGGAACAGCCCGGGCGGCAGGGGGGACGCATCCGGCACCGTGCCGTGCCGGCCGCCCAGCAGGCGCAGCATCTCGTGGAAATGGAACACCGGCAGCTTCACCAGGTCGGCCGGGTCGGCGGACAGCCGGGTCATGACGGAGCGGCGGCCGTCGAACGGCGCCTGGACCAGGTGCTGGTTCGCGTGGTCTGCCGCCGCGACGAAGCGGATGCCGGTCCCGGCGTACTCGGCGCTCAATCGGTCATGCAGGATGGCGGAAGCGGCGAGCCAGGCGGGGAACTGTTCGGTCATGCGCGGCTCGTAGGGCGTGTCGAACGCGACCTTCATGTCGGCCTCGTCGTTCACGACCGCCATGCCGCGGGCGCGCTCCGGCGCCAGGCGCAGCAGGGCATTCGCCGTGTCGCGCGCCGCGGCTTCCAGCCGGGCCAGGCGGGGTTCGGCTTCGGCGGAGGTCCAGATGCCTTTGCGGTGCAGGGAGATGAAGTCGCACTTCGCCCGAGGCTCGCGGTGCAGGAAGGCCAGGAAGCGCTCCATCAGCGGCGCGCCTTCCCCCGGCAGGTAGGCGAGCGCCGGGCCGCCGAGGCGGACCGCGTGGCCGGACGCGACCACCGCCTCGGAGGTGGCGCGGTAAAGGTCGAGGTACTGGTCGAAGCGGCCAGCCCAGAACGGCGGCATGTTGGGCTCGTTCCAGGCTTCGAACCACCAGCGCGCCATCGCCGCCGGGCCGAACCGGGCGGCTGCGGCATCCAGGAAGGCGCGCACCAGGCGCTGCCACGCCGCATAGCCGTCCGGCGGCGGCGTCACAGGCCCGGCCGAGACGGCGCGCGGGAAGAAGGTGAGTGCCACGAAGGGGGTGATCCCGCGCGAGACCAGTGTCTCCAGCGCCGCGAGCGGGATGGAGAAGTCCATGGGGGCGTCGGGAGCCGGCCAAACCCGGCCGCTGCTGGTGGGGGCGACCATTTCCCGCTCCCCGGCATTGAGCATGCCGAAGACGCGCACCGTGCCGAACGCGCCGGGGGAGGCAGCCATGGTGTCGAGCAGCCGCGTGAAGCGCGCGTCCAACAGCCAGTCCGCGTCGAACACGCCGGCGATGCTGAACGCATCGGCGTCGAACGGCGCGCCGGGCCGGGCCGAGTGGGTGAGCGCCGCGCCCTGCGGCGCGACGGCGCAACCGGAGGCGGCCATGGTGCCGCCGGCCAGGGCGGCGCGCAGCAGGGTGCGGCGGTGCGGTGCGTGATCGGCCATGCGCTCGTGATCCTCCGGCGCCGTGCAAAGCGATCGGATGCGGGGCGATGTCAAGGACGCCGGCCAGCCGTCATGCGCGAACTCCGCCACCGTGCGCTTGCGGCGGAGTTCCTGCAACGGCATGTTGCACAAGGATGGCTGGTGCCGCTGCCGGCAGGGCCGACGTGCAAAGCTTTGCGTCCGCGTCTGCCAGTCCGTGTTGGGGTGGACAGGCCCCCCACGGCATCACGTGCTAAGATGGGAGCTGTCGCAGCGTCCAACACAGGAACCGTCCGCCACGGAGCTTAAGCGCCTCGCCGTTGACGGAGCGCGTTGCCGGACACCGGCCCGGTCGCGTGCGGTTCCGCCATGCGGGGGTCCTACGGCGTCCCCACGCCGCAGGCGAACACCGGCACCCAGCCCCGGGCCGCGTGGCCCGGCCTCAAGGAGGGTGGGGCGCGTTTCGGGCATCGCGAGCCAGAACAATGCGGCGCCGAGGGCGGTGACGGCGGCGTTGAAGTGCCCGCTGCCGTGCGTCAAGTCCGCCACCCCGTCCAGCAGACGCACGCCCTCGAACCTGTCCACGAGCGAGCCGACCCAGGCCGTGAACCCGGCCT
>CAXTUO010000274.1:0-5594 GCA_964247175.1 uncultured Acetobacteraceae bacterium
GGGCGGGCCTTTCGCTCAACCCGGCGACGCCGCTCGGATACTTGGACTACGTGATGGACCGGCTGGACCTGATCCTCGTCATGGGGGTCAACCCCGGCTTCGGCGGGCAAAGCTTCATCCCGCACGCGCTGGCGAAGATCGCCGCGGTGCGCGGGCGGATCGACGCGCACCAGGCGTCCGGCGGCCAGCCGATCCTGCTGGAGGTCGATGGTGGCGTGAAGGTTTCCAACATCCAGGCCATTGCGGAGGCCGGGGCGGATACCTTCGTCGCCGGGTCGGCCATCTTCGGGGCACTCGACGCGGATGGCGGCTACCACGGCGTGATGGGCGCGCTGCGGCGCGAGTTGTCGGACGCGGGCCAGCGGGAGCGCGTGGCA
The DNA here is from genome assembly GCA_964247175.1 of uncultured Acetobacteraceae bacterium. Taxonomy (GTDB): domain Bacteria; phylum Pseudomonadota; class Alphaproteobacteria; order Acetobacterales; family Acetobacteraceae; genus CAHJXG01. The sequence continues at coordinate 378 of CAXTUO010000274.1, forward strand.
TGAGCGCGGCGATGGAGGCGGACGAGCGCCGGGTCGATCTGGGCAAGCTGTATGCCGAGAGCAACATCGGCGAGACCATCGGCCAATTGGAAAGCGATCTGGTCGGCCTGCTGCCGGTCAAGACGCGCATCCGGGAGATCGCGGCGCTGCTGCTGGTCGAGAGCGCCCGGCGCGGCCTGGGCATCCAGGCCGAGCCGCCATCACTGCACATGAGCTTCACCGGCAACCCCGGCACCGGCAAGACCACCGTGGCCCGGCGCATGGCGGACGTGCTGCACCGCCTCAAGTACATCCGGCGCAACCACGTGGTCACGGTGTCGCGCGACGACCTGGTGGGCCAATACATCGGCCACACCGCGCCGAAGACCAAGGACATCCTGAAAAAGGCGATGGGCGGCGTACTGTTCATTGATGAGGCATACTATCTCTATCGTCCGGAGAACGAGCGCGATTATGGGCAGGAGGCCATCGAGATCCTGCTGCAGGTGATGGAGGACCACCGCGACGACCTCGTGGTTATCCTGGCCGGCTACAAGGACCGCATGGACACCTTCTTCCGCAGCAACCCCGGCATGGCGTCGCGCATCGCCCACCACATCGACTTCCCCGACTACTCCGCCGACGAGCTGTTCCGCATCGCGGAGATGATGGCGGCCACCATGCACTACCGGTTCGACGAGGACGGGCGGGCGGTGATGCGGGAGTATATCGCGCTCCGCATGCAGCAGCCGCGCTTCTCCAACGCGCGGTCCATCCGCAACGGCATCGACCGGGCGCGGCTGCGCCAGGCCAACCGGCTGTTCGCCGGGCGCGGCGAGCTGCTGGACCGGGCGGCGCTTGAGACCATCACGGCGGAGGACATCCGGGTCAGCCGGGTCTTCACCCAACAATAAGGAGACAGCCGGAAAGGCTGCGGGACTGCGCCTCAGGGGAGCAAGCGATGCCGTACCGCCGCACGACGCTTTCAAAATTCATCATCGAGGACCAGCGCCGGGCCGGATCGCCAGAGCCGGAACTGACATCGCTGCTGAACGACATCCAGACGGCGTGCAAGCTGATCGCCTTGGCGACCTCCCGCGGCAGCATCGCGGCCGTCGGCGGCGCGGGGGCGCCGGCGGTGGAAACCGCGGTCAACGTGCAGGGCGAGCAGCAGAAGCCGCTCGATGTCGTCGCCAACAACATCATGATCGGCACCTGCGAATGGGGCGGGCAGCTCGCCGGCATGGTGTCGGAGGAGATGGAGCAGCCGTACGAGATTCCGGCGGCGTACCCGCGCGGCCGCTATCTGCTGGTGTTCGACCCGTTGGACGGCTCCTCCAACATCGACGTGAACATGCCGGTCGGCACCATCTTCTCCGTGCTGCGCTGCCCGGAGGGCGTCACGCAGCCGACGCTGGAGCACTTCCTGCAGCCCGGCACGGCGCAGGTCGCGGCGGGCTACGCGATCTACGGGCCGACGGCGATGCTGGTGCTGACGCTCGGCCAGGGCGTGCACGGCTTCACGCTGGACCCGGAGATCGGCGCCTTCACCCTGACCCACCCCGGCATGGCCATCCCCTCGGACAACCACGAGTTCGCGGTCAACGTGTCCAACGAGCGGTTCTGGGAGCCGCCGGTGCGCCGCTACGTCGATGAGTGCCTGGAGGGCGCCGCCGGCGTGCGCGGCGTCGATTTCAACATGCGCTGGATCGCGTCGATGGTGGCGGAGGTGCACCGCATCCTGGTGCGCGGCGGACTGTTCATGTACCCGCGCGACACGAAGGACCCGAAAAAGCCGGGCCGGCTCCGCCTGATGTACGAGGCGAACCCGATGGCGATGATCGTGGAGCAGGCCGGCGGCGCCGCGTCCACCGGGCGCGGGCGCATCCTGGAGGTGGCGCCGGCCGCGATCCACCAGCGCGTGCCGGTGATCCTCGGCTCGCGCAAGGAGGTCGAGCGGCTGGCGCGCTACCACGCCGCGTACGACGCGGGCGAGGACGTGCCGTTCAAGACGCCGCTGTTCAACGCCCGCAGCCTGTTCCGCACCGCCTGACGGAGCGCCCCCATGTCGCAGAAGCATCCGGTCGTCGCCATCACGGGGTCCTCCGGCGCCGGCACCACGACCGTGACCACCACTTTCGAGCAGATCTTCCGGCGCGAAGGCGTGAAGGCCGCCATCGTCGAGGGCGACTCCTTCCACCGCTATGACCGCCTGGCGATGCGCGAACTGCTGGAAGAAGCGTCGGCGCAGGGCCGCAACCTCAGCCATTTCGGCCCGGAGGCCAACCTGTTCGCCGAGCTGGAAAGCCTGTTCCGCACCTATGGCGAGACCGGCTCCGGCCGGGCGCGCAAGTACCTGCACAACGACGAGGAAGCCGCGCCCTTCGGCCAGGCGCCGGGCACCTTCACGCCCTGGGAGGACATCGCGCCCGGCACCGACCTCTTGTTCTACGAGGGGCTGCACGGCGGCGTCGTGACGCCCGAGGTGAACATCGCCCGGCACGCGGACCTCTTGATCGGCGTGGTGCCGATCATCAACGTCGAGTGGATCCAGAAGCTGCACCGCGACAAAAAGGCGCGCGGCTACTCGCACGAGGCCGTGGTCGATACGATCCTGCGCCGGATGCCGGACTACGTGAACTACATCTGCCCGCAGTTCTCGGAAACCCACGTGAACTTCCAGCGCGTGCCGACGGTCGATACCTCCAACCCGTTCATCGCCCGTGACGTGCCGAACGCCGACGAGAGCATGCTGGTGATCCGCTTCCGCAACCCCAAGGGCATCGACATGCCCTACCTGCTGTCGATGCTGCACGACAGCTTCATGTCGCGCGCCAACACCATCGTCTGCCCCGGCGGCAAGATGCCATTGGCGATGCAGTTGATCTTCACGCCGATGATCCTGCAGCTCATGGACCGCAAAAAGCGGCTGTAAACGTTAAACAACAGGGAGAAGAAACGTGGCGCTCGTTTCGATGCGGCAGTTGCTGGACCACGCGGCGGAGTACGGCTACGGCATCCCCGCGTTCAACGTGAACAACATGGAGCAGATCCAGGCCATCATGGGGGCGGCGCACGAGTGCGACAGCCCGGTGATCCTGCAAGGCTCGGCCGGCGCCCGGAAATACGCGGGCGAGCCGTTCCTGCGCCACCTGGTCGAGGCCGCGGTCGAAACCTGGCCGCACATCCCGGTCGTCATGCACCAGGACCACGGCGGCAGCCCGGCGGTGTGCCAGCGCTCCATCCGCTCCGGCTTCACCAGCGTGATGATGGACGGCTCGCTGCACGAGGACATGAAGACGCCGGCCGACTACGCCTACAACGTGCAAACGACGCAGCGCGTGGTGGAGATGGCGCACGCGGTCGGCGTGTCCGTGGAGGGCGAGCTGGGCGTGCTCGGGTCGCTGGAAACGGGGGAGGCGGGCGAGGAGGACGGCTCCGGCGCCGAGGGCCGCATGTCGCACGACCAGTTGCTGACCGACCCGGAGCAGGCGGCGGAGTTCGTGCGCGACACCGGGGTGGACGCGCTGGCCATCGCCATCGGCACCAGCCACGGCGCCTACAAGTTCTCGCGGAGGCCCACCGGGGACATCCTGGCCATCGGGCGCATCAAGGAAATCCACGCCCGCATCCCGGACACGCACTTGGTGATGCACGGCTCATCTTCGGTGCCGCAGGAGTGGCTCGACGTGATCCGCGAGCATGGCGGGCAGATCAAGGAAACCTACGGCGTGCCGGTGGCGGAGATCCAGGAGGGCATCCGGCACGGCGTGCGCAAGGTGAACATCGACACCGACATCCGTTTGGCGATGACCGGGGCGATGCGCCGCCTGATGGCGCAGAAGCCCGATGAGTTCGACCCGCGCAAGTTCTTCGCCGCCGCCGTCGCGGCCACGCGGGAGCTATGCCGCGAACGGTTCGAGGCGTTCGGCTGCGCCGGGCACGCGGGCCGCATCAAGCCGGTGCCGCTGGACCGGATGGGCGAGTTGTACGCCAAGGGAAGCCTGCGCCCGTCCGTGCATTGATCCCTCAGCCCCGCAGGCGGTGCATGGTGTCCTTCAACGCCGGATATAGGTCGGTGTAAACGCCGAACAGGCGGTCGTAGGTCTCCTTCGCCGCCGGGTTCGGCTCCGCACGGGGCACGAGGTTGACCCAACCCCCGGCAGCCTGCTCGGGCGTGACCAAGCCGACGCCGAGGCCGGCGAGCAATGCCGCGCCCAGGGGCGCTTCGACGTTCTCCGCGATCGTCTGGACGGGATAGCCGGTGATGTCGGCGGCGACCTGCATCCACAGGTCGGAATGCGCGGCGCCGCCCACGGCGATCAGCGTGTCGTCCAGCGCCTGAAGGTTGCGCCGCCCGGCCTCGATGTTGTGGCGCAGCGCAAAGGTCACGCCTTCCAGCACCGCGCGATAAAGGTGGGCGCGGGTGTGAAACAGGCTGAGGCCCACGAAGGCGCCGCTCGCCTTGCCGTCCCACACCGGGCTGCGCTCCCCCATGAGGTAGGGCAGGAACACCACCCCGTCCGACCCGGCGCCGATGCCCGCCGCCTCCGCGTCGAGCGTCGGGAGCGGCGTCCCCGCGCCGAACTGCTCCTGGAACCACGACACCGATGCGCCCGCGGTGATCGCGCCGCCGAACACATAAAGGTCCTGCAGGCCGTTGAACACGTGCGGCATGGCGATCAGGCCGTGCCGGGCGTCGGCGGTCTTGGCGATGCTGCCCCAGCACATGCTGGTGCCGATCATCGCGACGTGCTGGCCCTGCCGGGTGGCGCCTGCGGCAAGCGTCGCCACCGCCGCGTCCACGCCGCCCGCGATCACCGGCGTGCCGGCTTGCAGGCCGAGGCGCCCGGCCCATTCGGCCCGCAGCGTGCCCACGGGGGCGCTGGACTCCACCAGCCGGTCCGGCATCATCGCCCGCGGAATGCCGAGCAGGCCCAGCATCTCGTCGGACCAGGCGCGGGCGCGCATGTCGTACACGCCGCCGATGTTGCCGGCGGAGGAATGGTCCACCGCCAGGTCGCCGGTCAGCGCGTGCGCGACGTAAGCGTTGGGCGGCAACAGAAAGCGCGTGCGTGCCCAAACCTCCGGGCGGTGCCGCTTCAGCCACAGCATCTTGGTGTAGCCGTAGTAGCTATCGACGCCGTTGCCGGTGATGTCGAACAGCCGGTCCTGGTCGATCGTGGCGCGCACCCACGCCACCTCCTCCTCCGCCCGGCGGTCCATCCAGATCAGGCA
>CAXTUO010000275.1:0-1444 GCA_964247175.1 uncultured Acetobacteraceae bacterium
GACCCGTCCCAGCGGCGGGACCAGTTCTCGTTGGCCCACATCAGGCAGAACGGCAGGTCCACCGTGGGGTCCGCCAGCAGCGCGTCGAGCGGCGCATGGAGCAGGCGGCGGCCGTTGAACCAGTAGAAGTAGAACACGAAGCCATGCACCCCGGCGCCGCGCGCCAGCTCCGCCTGCTGCCGCAGCGTGTCCGTGCCGTGCAGCCGGTAATGGCCGAGGTCCCGCGGGATGCGCGGCTGGTAGTGCCCGGCGAAGCGCGGCAGGCCGCGGGCCACGTTGGTCCATTCGGTGAAGCCGCGGCCCCACCAAGCGTCGTTCTCCGGCACGGGATGGAACTGCGGCAGAAAGAACGCCAGCACCTTTGCGCGCCGGGGGGCGGCGGGGGCCAGCGGCTGCACCTCCTCGAACAGCGGCCCCGGCTGGGTGTTGCGCCGAAACTCGGAGAAGATGTCGGTGTCGGCCGCGGGCCGGGTCGGGAACACGCCGGGTCCATGCCGGTGCGCGCGGTAGTGCAGCAGCGGGTTGGCGTCCGGCAGGTCGCGCAGGTAGCGCTCGCGGTAGAACTGGCCGTCGAAGCCCGGTGCCGCTTCCCGGTCCTCCTTGGCGCCTTGCAGCAGGTAATGCTCGAACGGGTCCATCCCGGCCGCGCGCACATCGGGCGAGCGCAGGAGGTAGTGCTGCGCGTCGAACTCCGGGATCGGGCTGACCAGGCCACCGTGCCGGTGCTGGAGGAAATGCGCGAGGCAAAGCTGCCCGGGCGGGATGCCGTGGGTGGCGCGATACCACTCCGGCTCGAACCAGGCGACGGGCTGCCGGCCCTCCGCTTCGCCATGCTCGATGTAGTGCAGCAGCGGCTCCACCCCGCTGTCCCGCACGTCGCGGTTGCGCCGCAAGTACCAGGCCGGGTCGAAATACGGGTTGGGCCAGCGGCCCTCCCGCCAGCCGTAGCGGAAGTAGTGCACCAGCGGGTCGAGGCCGGCCTCGCCCAGGTCGGTGTTGCGTTCCAGGAACCAGTCCCGCGCGAACAGGCCCGACCGCTGCAGGACGAGCAGGTCGCCGGCGTCGATGCGGAGCGGCGCGAAGGGCGGTCTTCCCTGCGGGCTGGACATGGTGGCCCCGTGCTGTTTCAACTTCTAATTGAATAGTCACGTCTGACCTGCGCGCTGTCAAGCTTTGTGGCTTTGGAGAATTGCTGTTTTATGTTGACGCGGACGTATGTTGACGAAAGCGGGGGAGGGCGCGTGGCGGTTTCGCTTTGGGTGATACTGGGAAGCGCGCTGGGCGGCTTGGCGCGCTACTGGCTCGGCGTCGGGATCGCGGCCTTGACCGGGCCGGCCTTCCCTTGGGGCACCTTGCTGATCAACGTGGTCGGCAGCTTCGTCATCGGGCTGTTCGGCGCGGCGCTCGAGGAGCGCGGGCTGTTCAGCGTCGCGCTGGGCCGCAA
>CAXTUO010000275.1:1454-5594 GCA_964247175.1 uncultured Acetobacteraceae bacterium
TGATGTCGTGAACCTGCGGGCGTTCGTGATGGTCGGGCTGTGCGGCGGCTTCACGACCTTCTCGTCGTTCAGCCTGCAATCCCTCGAGCTGCTGCAGGCCGGGCGCTACCCCCCGGCGCTGGGCTACATGGCTGGGTCGGTGCTGGCCTGCCTCCTCGCGGTATGGGGCGGCTGGGTCCTGGGCCGCGCGTGACGTGATCCTGTCCCGGGTGCGGTCCGTCGCCGCCGTGCTGTGCGCCGCCTTGCTTGCAGGCTGCTCCGCGGCCGGCCTGCTGAACGCGACCGTGCAGCGAGGCGGCGTGACGGTTGAGCGTGGCATCGCCTATGGCGACGGGCCGCGGCGGGTGCTCGACATCTACCGGCCTGGCGCGGCCGGGCCGCATCCGCTGGTCGTGTTCCTGTATGGCGGAAGCTGGCGCGCCGGGGACCGCGAAACCTACGCCTTCGTTGCCACGCCGCTGGCCGCCCGCGGCGCCGTGGTCGTGGTGCCGGACTACCGGCTGTATCCGGAGACCGCCTTTCCCGGCTTCCTCCAGGACAACGCGCAGGCCGTCGCCTGGGCCGTGGCCCATGCGGCCGAGCTTGGCGCCGACCCGCATCGCCTGTTCCTCGTCGGCCATTCCGCCGGCGCCTACAACGCGGCGATGCTGGCGCTCGACCCGCGCTGGCTGGCGCAGGCCGGGCTGGACCGGGCGCGGATCGCCGGCATGGTGGGGCTGGCCGGACCCTACGACTTCCTGCCGATCACCGATCCCGACATCATCCCGGTGTTCGCCCCGGTGGGCGACGGCCCGGCGAGCCAGCCGGTCAGCTACGTCGATGGCCATAACCCGCCCTTGCTGCTGCTGGCCGGGGACGCGGACCGGACGGTGCGCCCGGGCAACACGCGCTCGCTCGCGGCCCGGGTGGCGGCGGCGGGCGGCCCGGTGCAGAGCCGGATCTACCCGGGGCTGAGCCATGTCGGCATCGTGACCGCCTTCACCCCGCTGTTCCGCCGGCGGGCGCCCGTGCTGGACGACGTGTGGCGCTTCATCGCGGAAGGGCGCCCGGCGGGCTGAGCCTGATGGCCGCGCCTATTGGCCGCGGAACACCGGCGGGCGCCGGGCACGGAACGCCGCCAGGCCGTCGCGGTAGTCCTCGCTGCGCAGCGCCCGGCGGCGCCCCTCCTGCAATCGCTGCGCCGTGGCGGCGGGCAGCGGCATCGCCTGCGCCAGCGCCCGCAGCTGCTGCTTAGCGCTGGAAACCGAGAGCGGCGCGTTAGCGGCGATGCGGGCGGCCAGAGCATTGGTGAACCCTTCCAGCTCCGCTTCCGGCACCACGTGGTTCAGCAGGCGCAGCGCCAGCGCGCGCTCGGCCGGCACCGGGTCGGCTGTCGCGAACATCTCGGCCGCGACGTGCAGCCCGCCGCGCAGCAAGACGTTCAGCAGGCCATCGGAGTCGTAAGGCAGGCCAAGCCGCGCCGGGGTGAAGGCCAGGCTGCACGTCGGGTCCGCCACCGCGATGTCGCAGCGCAAAGCGAGGTCGGTGCCGCCGCCCCAGGCCGAACCGTGCAGCATGGCGATCACCGGCGCCGGGCACTCGGCCACACAGCGGAACAGGGTTTGCAGCGGACCGTCCTGCGCCAAGGGATCGAAGTCCGGCGCCAGGTCGCCGATGTCGAAGCCCGCGCACCACACCTGGTCCTCTGGCCGCGCCCGCAGCACCACGGCGCGGATGTCCTGGCCGGCGAAGCCCCCGAAGGCGCGGGTCAGCCCGTCCAGCATAGCGGCGCCGAGGGCGTTGCGCTTGGCCGGGTCCTGCATGGTCACGGTGGCGACGTGCCCGTTGATGGCGAGGCCGACGGGCGAGGGGGCTTGGGTGCTCACGCGCTCAGGATAACGCAAGCCACCCGGCGCGGCGACACCGCGCGACGCGACCGCTACGATGCGACTCGCCCGCCGAGTCGCACCCCAGGGATGCCCAAGGACGCCATCGTGAGATCCACAAGCCGTGCCGTCATCGGGGCCGCCGCCCTGCTGCTCCAAGCCTGCGCCGCCCATGCCGCACAAACGGCGTGCCCCCAGCACTTCGCCGCCGGGCAGGCGCCCGACCTGGTCAACCCGCGGCTGGCGCCTGGGGCGCGTCCCTTGTGCTTCCAGGCCTTTGCCGTGCTGCACTCCGCCCTCACGCGTACCCCGCTGTACTCGGCCGAGCACCTGACCGCGGACGGCATCGAGGCCGCCCGCGCCACCCCCCGCAGCGGCAATTTCCACCCGGAGCCGGCCCTGCCGCCCGACGAACGGGCGGACCTGTCCGACTATGCCCGCAGCGGCTTCGACCGCGGCCACATGGCGCCCGCCGGCGACATGCCCGACGCGGACACGCAGGGGGAAAGCTTCACCCTCGCCAACATGGTCCCCCAGGCGCCCAAGCTGAACCGCGGCGTGTGGGAAGGGATCGAGAGCGCCGTCCGCACCATGGCGCAGCGCCGGGGCGAGCTGTACGTCGTGACCGGCCCGATCTTCAAGGGCAGCGAACTCGCCACGGTCGGCCGTGTTGTCGTGCCGACCTACACCTTCAAGGCCGTGCTGGACCCGCGCAGCCGCAGTGCCGCCGCCTACGTGGCGGAGAACACCGACGAGGCCGCCTGGACGGCCATCAGCATCGCGCAACTGACCCGGCTCACCGGGATCAACGTGTTCCCGGCCCTCCCGCCGGGCGCGCGCAACGCCACCCTGCGCTTGCCGGAGCCGACGCCGCACGGCTATGCCGGGGGCAAATCCTACCCCAAACGCAGCAGGATCCCGTGATGCCGGACATGACCCCCTTCGCCAACGACAGCGCGGCCATCGAGATCGGCGACCTCAAGCTGGAGAACGGGCGCGACCGCATCGCCTGCTACGGCAGCCTGGACCTGACGCGGGACAAGGCCGGGCTGGCGCTGGCCCGGCAACTGCAGGCCGTGCTCGCCGCCGTGGTGCAGGCGCTGGAAGCGGACGCCGCCCTCCCGGACACGATCCCACCGCCGAAGAAGCGGGGCACGGTGAAGAACCCGTTCTAGCGCCGGCGGGCTCTTGCATCAAACGGGGCCGCGGCCCCCCGGCGCTTGAGGCGCGTCGTTGAAGCGCCTCCTCGCCTGCGCGGCCCTGTTGGGTTCAGGCCTTCTTGGCCTTCGCCTTCGCGGCGGGCTTGGCCGACTTGCCGGCGGGGGCGGCCGGGTTCATGGCGTCCTTGACCTGCTTGGCCGGCGTGAAGCCGAGCTTCTTCGACGCGGCGATCTGGATGGTCTCGCCCGTGGCGGGGTTGCGGCCCTGACGCGCTTCGCGCTCGGCCACCTTGAACTTGCCGAAGCCCGGCAGCGAGACCTCCTCGCCCTTGCTGGCGGCCTGGACGATGGCGGCGAACACGGCTTCCACCACCTGCTTGGCTTGCGACTTGTTCATTGTGTGGCCGGACGCGATGTGCTCGGCGAGTTCGGCAGTGTTCATGACGGAGTCTCCAGAGTGAGCCTCTCGGCATAGCAGTGGAATCGCGCGTTGTGGAAGGGGTCTGTGTGCCCGACTCAGTCCGATCTGAACCGGCTGAGCAGACGCCGCCACCGCACGGTGTCGTCCGCGTCAGGCTTCGACCCGCCGCCGCGGCTGGAGAGCTGCGCGATCAGGTGGCTGGCGATCAGGCCGCGCGGGCCGCGCTCCCAATGGTCGGCGTCGTCGTCCCCGGCCGTCCAGCCGGGCAAGGGCAGCAGCAAATAGCGGCTCAGCCCGTCCAGAAGCGGCTCGTAGGTGGCCCGCAGCGCGGCCAGGGTTTCCTGCGCTTCCGGCCCGCCGGTCCAGCCCACGCCGGCCTCCTCGAACACCGCCATGAGCCGGGCAAAGGCGGTCGCATCCAGGCGGTTGCCGCCGTCGTAGCGGGACGGCTGGATGTGGAACGACCGCGCCATCTCCACCACGACCTGCCGGGCCATGGTGAAGGTCATGCGCGCTTGCAGCGGCCGGATCGCCTCCACCCCCACCAGCACCAGCGCGCAGGTGTCCATCACGCAGGCCATCGCCGCGAGCCAGGACTGGTTGTCATGCTGGCTGCGGTAATAGGCCAGCATGGGGTAAGACAGGTGGCTTTCCAGCAGCTCCGACCCCCAGATCTCCCATTCGCGCAGCAACT
>CAXTUO010000276.1:0-1932 GCA_964247175.1 uncultured Acetobacteraceae bacterium
CGCAGCCGTCGTGTCGCTGGAGTCCACCGCCGCGAACATGCGGCTGATCGCCTGGAGATACTCCTCATGCCGGGCCAATACGTCATCGACCAGCAGGTGGTCGGCGGGCGTGCCGAGCGTGCGAGCCCGCTGCAAGGCGGCCGCCATGGCGGTCGCTGCCGATCGGTGGTTGCCGCGCACCTCTTCGCCAGGCTCCAGGCGGTATTTGCGTTCGAGCGACTCCTCTGCCCCAACGGCGTAGCGCGCCTCCTCGAAGGCGTCGCTCAGCTCCGTCGCATGCCGGACCGCCACGCCCGTCTGGTAGGTCGATGCCGCACCCCAAAGCGCGAAGCCAGGAAGGGCGACCAGCACGGCAAGAAGGCCCAGCGAGGCCAGCCGGCCCGGTCGAGTATGCCTGTGCAGCACGCGGCTGAAACGGCGTGGCAAGGAAAGCTCCGCTTCCAAGAGATGGGTCATGCGGGCTCTGCACGATGCCGGGCGTGCAAGCCGGCGGGATGCCGGGTGGACGCCGATGACGGTTTGCCGCTTTGCGTAGGTTCGGCTGGCAGGAACGCTGGGCTCGGTATAGTCGGGCGCGCTGCCTCACACGACGCCCTGACGCGGGCGAGCATCTCACTCGTCTTTGGCAACGGCGCGATCAGCGCCGCCGACCTATTCAGAACGAGGGGACAAGCACTGGGCGAGGAAGAATCCTGGGCATCCATTTGTCAGGCGCACCTTCAAGCTTTGTCCTACCTGCTCATGCGCCCGGGCTTGCCGAACCTGAGCCACCGTTGCTGCTCATTCTATATTCAAAACAAATGTGCCGCAGGCTCTTACACAACACAAAGCTTAATTTGTAGAAAATAATTCCTGCATAAGTTTAGAAACCTTGCACGGGCGTGGGCAGGACAGCTTCGTCAGCACAGAGAGCGACATACCCGTTAGCGTGCTGTTTCCATCCCTAATGCGACACGGCCGCAATCGTGCCGGCCTCGGCGGGTGCCGTCCCGAGGCGGCCATTGAACACCTCCGCCGGCGTGCGGTAGCCCAGGCACCGCCGCGGCGTCGCGTTCAGCCGGGAGGCCAGGGTAGAGCCAGGCGAATACTTGCCGAGGTCATTAACGCCTGCCCCCAACACCGTCCAAGCGGGCGTGCGGCAGGCGTCCTGGTTGCCTCCGCCTCCCCGCTGCTTGGCTTCTTTCTTGCCCACGCCAGCATCGCGCCGTCTCGGTCCGGGGCGGTCCGCAGCAGCAACCCGACATCGCCGAGCGACACCCCGCAACCGCACTGGCCAGAACCGTTTCGATCTGATAGCAAGACAGGTTCTTGGTTTACGCGGGCATGTTCAAACCTTATGAAAGGTACGAAGCAGGTCCACGTGGATCCCACACCGGGGGGCAAAGCAGTTGGACGTTGCGTTTGGGGGAGGTTTCACCGTTGTCGCGGGAAGCAGCGTCACGCCTTTTGGCAGCGCGGGCGTGTCCGACCCTGGGATCAACGTCGCCTACATCACGACCCTCGTAGCGCCCGCCGGCGGCCGTTTCGTCGATGCGTCCGGCAACACCGTGTCCTCTGCGTCTGGTACGGACGCGGCCGTCACCGCGGCGCTCCATGGCTGGAAGTTCGTGGCCGACCCCCTCGCGAATGGCAAGATGGTCAAAGGTACCATCAACGCAACCGCCGTTGAACAGAACGGCGAGGGCGGCGCCGGGCGCCCGATCTATCGGTTGAACGTCAGCAACTACGCCGTCGTCACGCCGCCGGCCATCACGGGCACGAAGGCAAATGCTGCCCCTGGCGCGCCCTTTGCCGGCGTGGCGGTCGCCGACGACGTCGACCAGAACGGCACCTCTTCCAGCACAGTGACTGCGGCCATCACCGAAAGCGTCAGCGGGCAGACAACCGACGTCGCCGGCAAGCTGACAGGCGCCACCGAGACCGCCCCCGGCG
>CAXTUO010000276.1:1942-5578 GCA_964247175.1 uncultured Acetobacteraceae bacterium
GGCGTGTACAAGCTCGCCGCCACGGATGCGGCCTCGCTGTCGAAGCAGCTGAACGCGATCACCTTTTCCGGTGTCCCGGGGGCAGCCGACCAGCAGGTGCGGTTCTCGCTCAAGATCACGGACGACCACGGGCTGAGCAGCACCGACGACACCACCTCCGTCGCGGTGCCGGGCGCGCCCCGGCCGCCGCAACCCGCGGCGAACTTCACCGTGCGGGACGTGACGGCGGACCAGACGAGCAGCGCGGCCGGCAACTCGTACAGCGGCCCCGTGGCCGGCCTGCAGACCGAGTTCGTCAACATCTCGCCCCACAACCTGAACGTCGTCGCCTTGTCGCCCAACACGTTCATCCACACCGGCGCCGGCAACGACGCGGTGCAGGTGGCCGGCGGCCGCAACGTGGTTGACGGGGGAACCGGCTCGAACTTCCTGTCCGCCGGCGGCGGCACGGACACGTTCTTCGTGGACGACCGCAACGCGCCGTCCGACATCTGGAGCACGGTGACGGGCGCACGCAGCGGCGACGACGTGACCGTGTTCGGCGTCACGCCGAAGGACTTCGCGCTGAACTGGGCCGACAACCAGGGGGCGGTCGGCTACACCGGGCTGACGCTGCACGCCCTGGCCGCGGGCAAGCCTACCGCGTCGTTCACGTTTGCCGGCTTCACCACCGCCGATCTGAGCAACGGGCGCGTGGTGGTCAGCTACGGCGCCAACGGGTCGGAGCCCTACATGAACGCGCGCGTCACTTGATCGCGACAAGGCATGGAAACGCCCGCCGCGAGGCGCCCGGAGCGGTTGCGCGGCTACGCTTCGGGACCGTGGACGTGTCGGCTCAGCGTGCGGCCGGCGCGGCCATTCGGCCCTTCAGCCACTTGCCCCCAGGCGTGAAGCCAGATCCGTCCCACCCCGCGAGCTCGGCTGGAGGTCCTCCGGCGTGATCGGCCGTCGAAGGATGACGAAATAGCTTACCGCGGCGAACACGCACATCGCCGCACCCACGATGAGGGCAGGCACGAAGGAGCCGGTGCCCTGCACGATGAAGCCCGTCACGATGGGCGCGAGCGCGCCGCCGAGATAGCCACCGAAGTTCTGCAGCGACCCGAGCGACCCGGTGCTGTTGGCCGGCGCTGCGATGCTGACCATCGCCCACGCGCACGTCGTCGCTACCGTGCCGCAGAACATCGCTCCGCACAGGCAGGCCACCGCCACGGCGTTGCTGGACACGAGCGCCGTCACCACGACGAACGCTGCCTCCCCCAGCATGGCAAGGCAGAGCGGGAACTTGCGGCTGTCGATGCGCGACAGGCCACGGCCCATCAGCCCATCGACCACGAACCCGCCGGACACGCCGCCCGCAACGGCAAAGACATAAGGGATGGCGGCCACGAACCCGGTGTGCCGCAGGCTCATGTGCCGGCCGATCTCCAGGTAGCCGGGCAACCAGGCATTGAACAGCCAGTTGACGTAGATTACCCCGAAATAGCCCAGGACCATGCCCCAGGTGGTCCGGCAGCGGAACAGCCGGCGCCACTCGCCGAACGTGACCGGCCGGGCGGCTTCGGGCGCATCGCCTGCCGTGCGGTAATGGTGCTCCGCCTCGGTCAGCATGACCTGGCTCGGGTCCCGGTAGAGCGCAAACCAGATCACGGCGGCTCCGATCCCCAACAGGCCCATGATGACGAACATCCAGCGCCAGCCAAACAGCAGCATGAGCGTCGTGAGCAGCGGCGCCGCGATGCCGGTGCCGAGGGTGGACGCGCTGTTGAAGATGCCGGACGCCCGGCCCCGGTCCTGCACATTGAACCAATCGCGCACGACGCGTCCGCCCGTGGGGAACTGCGGCGCTTCCCCGATGCCGAGCAGCACCCGCGCCCCGGCGAACTGGGCGACGCTGCCGGCCAGGCCGCACAGCAGCTGCGCCGTGGACCAGACCGCGAGGCCCGCCGCCAGCAGCCGCCTTGGCCCGAGCCGGTCGATCAGCGGGCCGACCGGCAGCTGGGCGAAGGCGTAGGCCCACAGGAAGGCGGACAACAGCAACCCCATGTCCGACAAGGACAGGTTCAGGTCGCGCCGGACGAGGGGGTTGGCGATGGCGAGGGCCGCACGGTCAATGGTTTTGATCGCGCCGCTGAGCACCAGAAGGGCGAGGGCGGTGCGCTGCACGGCCCTCAGACGTTGCGTGGCCGTCACCGTCGTGGACATGCCTGCCCTCCCCGTTGCTCTTGCCGCCGCCGGCGAAGCCTGCCTGCCTTCTCCATGGGATGCCAGAGGCCATTGCGGCAGTTCCTCTGCCATCGTTGAAGAGGTGCCACGCCAATTGATCGTCCGGTCGTAGGTTCGGGCCAGCAGCAGCCCCTTACGGCCGAGCAGGTTCAGGCGGATGCTCGGCCGGCCGCCGTGCGAGCACCTCAGATCAGTTCATCCAGCTGCCTCCGCCGAACACGCTCTCGCCGGGAGAAGGCAGGGGGGCATCTTTCCCGCACCGGAACCCGGCATACGACATGCCGCGAGGTATCCCGTTTCGGACCTCGCCGCTTTTGCTTTCCGCCACCTGTTCGGCGAGCGCAGCCAAGCCCTCCCCTGTCGCTTCACTGGCCGAGCACGCCAGGATCAGCCGCCGCGGCGGGATCGGGCACGGCGGACGCGGCGGCTCGGGGTGCAGGTCGAGCACATCCTGGCGGATCAGCTCGGCGAGGCTCATGCCCCGCCTCATGGCATCCTTCCCGGCGCTGGCGGGCCGACCACCGCCTCCAGCACCAAGCGCACCTCGGATGTGAACCCCGCGAGCCACTCGACCGCCTCGCCGCCGTCGATCTCCGTGTCCGCGCGTGTCGAACACCTCAAGTGCATCCCAGCCTGCAACGTGCAAGGCTTCCGACACGGCCTTGTTGCATGGACCCGCTCAGTGGCATCTGGAACCGGCCCGGCGTAGAAGGCTCCGCCCTGACCTGACCCCGGATGCCCATCTTGCCGTTCAAGCTGAACCAGGACCGCCGCCACCACATTCCCAAGCGGAAGCACAAGGTCATGAACCCACTGGGAGCGCTGCTCCGCAGCTGGTGCGAGTATGACGCCAGCTTGCGCCGGCGTGGGAGCTTGACGGTGTGGTTCACGGACGATGCCGTCGAGGCATGGCGGGCCGAGCCGCGCACGACCCGGGGCGGGCAGCCCTGGTATTCGCCCCTGACGATCCTGACGGCGCTGACGCTCCGGGCCGTGTTCCGCCTGGCCCTGCGCCAGACGGAGAGCCTGATCGGCTCCGTCATCGGTCTGCTCGGGCTTTCTCTGGCTGTGCCGGACCACTCCACCCTCAGCCGCTGGGCGGAGACGCTGGAGGTGCCTCGCCCATGACTGCGCCGTAACGGCGAACCTTTGCCGGCAGGACCCACCTGTTGGCTGTATTTTAGAAAATGTTCGGGTGTTATTTGTAAGTTACTCTACTTGGCCCTGAGGGGTCTATCTTTCTTAGTTTACCAATGTCTTGATAACTTAAGATTTGTTAAATACACAAGAATGTGATTGCAAAACAGTCTAGAAAACAGGATTGTTGCCTAGTCATCACGAAAAAGTGAGAATCAGGTCCATGTCCTCCAAGTATGTCGTCGGCGGGTATTTCGGCAATCCGAACGGCAA
>CAXTUO010000277.1:0-5562 GCA_964247175.1 uncultured Acetobacteraceae bacterium
GCTTTCCACGGCACGATGTGGTCCTTCTCCGCGCCCACGGCGTAGATGTCCTGGCGGATGCGGCCGAGGTCCAGCGCCTCGCCCTTCAACTCGATCCTGCCCGGCTCGACCAGGTTGTTCTCCACGTAGGTGTTGCGCAGGTACCAGGCATGCGCTGCGCGGGCCATGCGGGTGCCGTCGCTGTTCCAGTACAGCAGGTCGAACGCCGGCGGCTTCTGCCCGAGCAGGTAGTTGTTCACCACGTTGGACCAGATCAGGTCGTTGGAGCGCAGCAGGTTGAACATGTTGGACATTTCGCGGCTGTCGAGGTAGCCGCGCTCCATCATCTGCTGCTCCATGAAGTCGATGGTCGGCTCGCCCAGGAACACCGCGGTGTCGCCGACACGGGCAAAGTCCTGCAGGGACACCATGAACGTCACCGCGCCGAACCGCTCGTCGCCCCGGGCGGCCAGCCAGGCCAGCGTCATGGCCAGCAGCGTGCCGCCGATGCAGTAGCCCATCACGTTGACCGTCTTGCTGCCGGTGATCTCCCGCACCACGTCGCTCGCCGCAAGCGGGCCGAGGTCCACGTAGTCCTCGATCGTGGTGCCCTCCATGGTGCTGTCGGGGTTGCGCCAGGACACCATGAACACGGTGAAGCCCTGCTCCACCAGGTGGCGCACCATGCTGTTCTTCGGCTGCAGGTCGAGGATGTAGAACTTGTTGATCCAGGGCGGCAGGATCAGCAGCGGAACCTCATGCACCGTCTCGGTCTTTGGCGCGTACTGGATCAGTTCGATCAGCTTGTTGCGATACACCACCTTGCCCGGCGAAAGCGCCAGGTTGCGCCCCGGCGCGAACGCCGTGGCATCGACCATGCTGAGCTTGCCCTCCTTGATGTCGTGCAGGAGGTTGCGGGTGCCCTCCGCGATGCTGGCGCCCCCGGTTTCCACGGCGCGCTTCAGCGCCGCCGGGTTGGCGGCGAGCTGCAGCGTGGGACTCATCGCGTCCACGAACTGGCGCAGGTGGAAGTTGAGGTGCTGGCGCTCCGCCGTGCTCAGGCCGTCAGCCTCGCCCGCCTGCCGCAGCAGCCAGTCCGACGCGAGCAAATAAAAGTCCTTCAGCATGCGGTAGGCGGGGTTGTTCTGCCACTCCGGCGCCGCGAACCGCTTGTCACTGGCGCTTCCAGCGCCGCCGCCGGCCGCTCCCGCCGGCGCGGCATCAGGCTGTCCCCACCAGCGCTGGCCGGCTTGAGTCCACGCATCCATCGCCGACTGCCAAGCCTGCTTGTTGAACTCGGTGATGGCCGCAAGCGCCTTGTCGGGCCGGCTCATCGAATGCAGCCAGACCGTGCGGAGCGCCCGTGCGATCTCCGCCCAATCGACCGGGATCACCTGGTGGAGCGGGTTGGCGTTCAGCGCGTCCTCGGCCGCGCGCAGGACCGGGTCGCGGGCCAGCATCTCGCCGAGCTGCCGGATGCCACTTTGCAGCACGCCGCCAGCGAGCTGATCGGACGGCAGCGGCCAGGCCGCCGGCGTGGGCAAGCTTTCCGGTGCCATGGCCATGCCGCGTCCCAGCTTCGAGGCCGCCTCGACCCATGCCGACCATAGGCTGAGCATCGCCTCCGGGCCGGGCGGGACCATTCCGGCGGTGGCGCTCTCGGGGATGGGCGGCGCGGCGCCGACTCCGCTCTGTGCCGAGGCGGAGTCCGCCTCGCGAGGGGTGGGCCTGAAGCCTTGGCCTGATATCATCCTTTATCCTCCCGTCTGCGCAACGCCGCTTGACCGCAGCTTATGCCGTGCAGCATCGCCTGTCTGCTAGGCGGCGCTTAGAGGAAGGTCAACAGCCGCACGGGGACTGCGCCGTTACTGGCTCGATCAACACCTCGCGCAACCGGACGCTTCCGGAGCGCCGGCAGCGCCCCTCCGCCCAGATTGACCGCTTAACGGACGATGCGGCCGAACACGTAGCCAACGGCCGTCGCGATGCCGAGGGCGGCGAAAGGCCGCATCCGCACCTGCTCCGACAGGCTTTCCTTCTGCGCATCGACCTGGGCCGCTGTCCGGCGGGCGCCGGCAACGGCGCCGCGCACCTGGCCGGCCACCTGGTCGGCGCCCCGGCGGATCGGCGCCGCCACCGTTTCCGTCACCGTGGACGCGGCGTTGGACACGGCGGCGGCGGCACGCTGCGTGGCGTCCGCCAGGACCGGCGCGGGATCGGTGGCACGCAGTTCGTCGAGCTGGGCGCGGAGCTGCTCGACCTCGGACGAGTTGCTGTTCGACGTATCTGCCATGTGAGTCCTGCCTTTTGCTGCACCCTTATAATGCCGCACCGGGGGCCGGGGTTGCAGCGGCGTCGTCCGCAGGGAGGGATGCCGGGATTTGAGGCGATGGCTGCCCTTTGGTCCATATATGCCTTATCGGAACAATCCGCAACGATCTCAATACGCTTGACGTGGCATCACCGCAAACGGAATAAACTTCCTGCATGGGATAGCACCCCAAGGGGCTTCTACAACCTTGGGCAGTAATTTTTCTGCGAATAGTGTCTAGCAGAATCTACCTTTCTTCGGGTAAAGCCTCCTTCGAACAGGGTTGAGAGGGGGTTGCATGCTGGAACCATTTCCCGAGGATGCCGTTGTGCGCGCCGACCGGGTTTTTGTCGCTTTGCGAAAATCCGGCCGCGTTTCGAGCAGCAAAGCCCGGGTGTTCCATGCCGTGACGCCTTACTGCCGTATGTCGTTGTGCGCCGACGAGCCGGGACCCGGCTCGCACTGGGCCGAGCCGCCGGGGCAGGAGATCACCTGTCCGTCCTGCCTTCGGCGGCTGGCGCGGCTGCAGTAGAAGCGGCCGGTCCCCTGCCGGCGTGGGTGCCGGCGGGGCGCCTGCGCGCCGCCTACCCGAACGCGCCGACCTCGTGCGACAGCGCCGCCGTGATTTCCCGCGTCAAGCTAAACAGGCGGCGCATCGGCTCGAAGACCCGCTCGTGCTCGCCGGCATAGGAAGCGTGGGCGCCGGGGCTGGCCGGCTCGCCGAAATCCCGCCGGGCCGCAGCTCCGCTGTCCCTGGGGAACACCTCGGCCAGCAGGTCGAGCGTCGCGGGCACGTCCAGGCGCAGCAGCCGCGCCCGCAGCCCTTCCGGCGTGGCGCCGTGGCGCGGGGAGAAGTCCGGCACCTGCACCGCCAGCAGCCACACCCGGCCGATGATCGCCAGCCGCAGCGCATGCAGCAAGGTTTCGCGGTCCGCCATATGCGGCAGGTCCGGCCACACCCGGCGCAGCAGCACCTGGTCGGCCTGCGCCCGGCGCATGGTACCTTGCATCGGCACCCATAGCCCGAGGCCGGTCAGCGCGTCCGCGACATCCACAAGCTGCACCGCCCGGCCCGGCAGCCGCGCATGCGCCGCCCGGTCCAGCCAGGAGCCGGGATCAAGCATCGACACCGTGCCGCGCAGCACATCAAGGTCGGAATGCCGGGCGGCGTGCTCCGCCAGCTCCAGCGCGCGGCGGAAGCGCGGGCTGCTTTGCCGAAGCTCGGCGAACAGCTCGGGGTCGCGCCCCACGGCGGCGCCCAAGCCATGCAGCACGTTGGCGCACCAGCCGAGCTGCTGCAGGATCGCGTTGTTCGGAATGGCCCGCAGCTCCCGCGGGTGGCGGATGGCGACGGGGCCGCCCGCGTCGCTTTGCCGCGCGCTGGGGCGGGAGCCGGTGGGGTCCAAGAGCGCCGGGCCGAACGCGCCGAGCAGCGCGGCGTAGCCGGGGTCCTCCACCAGTTCCTGCATGGCGTTGGACGCGGTCGCGAAGAACCCGGCGGCGAAGTCGCCTTCCTCATAGATCGGGTCGGGCTGCTCGGGCGCCCCCTGGAACACATGCTCGGCCACCCGGGCGACGCTGGCGAGCGCCAAGGCCGGGGTGTCGAACAAGAGGTAGCCGTCGCCGCCCTGGAAGCTGCTTTCCTCGCGGACCCGCAGGCCGCCCGCCGTCAAGGCCGCGCGGGCCGCGGGCGGCGACAGGTAGGCGAGCCGGTCGGCCAGCGACCCGGGATGCGCGCCGCGGCCGATGCTTTCGCCGTGCGTGTCGAACAGCACCACCTCGATGTCGCCCAGGCCATGCCGGCCCAGCGTCTCGACCAGGCGGAGCTTCAGCCGCTCGACCAGGTAGCTCGCGGGAAGCTGCCCCAGGTAGCGCCCGGAATCCGAGTATCCGAACTGCAGGCACACCCGGCCGATCCCGCGGACATAGGCGCGGTAATGCGGAGAGCGCAGCGCTTCCTCCAGCACGCGCACGCCTTCTTCCAGGGCGTCCGCGGTTTCGAACAGCGGGCTGATCTCGATCTGGTGCTCGACGCCGCAGGCCCGCGCCAGCCACAGCGCCGCCAGCAGGGTGTAGCCGCTGCGGGTTTCGGCGATCAGGAACCGCGCCGGGGTGTGCCGGTCGATGTGCTTGGCGATCTGCGCCACCAGCATCATCAGCCGCATCGCCGAGGACTGCTCGTCCAGCAGCGCCCCGAAGTCCACCGGCTCCGCCTCCATCGCGTCCAGCGCGTCGTCGATCCCGGCCAGCAGCGTGCGGCGGCGGGAGCGGTCGGCCGGCGGGTCGTCGAGGCCGAGGCGCAGCCGGGCGGCGTTGTGCACCTGCGCCGCGTTCAGCCGGAAATGCGCGCGGGCGAGGCTCAGCCCGTGCGCCAGCGCGCCTGCGCGGGCGACGCACAGGCGGCGCTGCGCTGTTTTGTCCGCCCGGGCGATGGCGCCGGCGAACAGCGGAAGCAGCGGCTCCGGCGAAAGCAGCGCCTCGTCCCGCCCGTCGATCAGCGCGCGGGCGAACGGCGCCACCGCCGCCGGGTCGGGACCGGACGGCGCCAAGGCAAGCTGCGCGTCCACGGTGGCAAGGGCCTGCTCCACGCGGCTGTGCAGGGCGGCGGCGCATGGCAGGCCGGCAACGTCGGCGGCGAGCCGGGCCAGGCCCAGGCGCTTGGTGCGCAGCCGCAGCCGCAGGCTGTCCCACCAGCCGATGTCGGTGCGCCCGTCCGTGTCGAGGCCGACCCAGGAGGCGAGCACCACCGGCGCCGGGTTCAGCCCGGTCCAGGCCTGCGGGAACGCCGCGCTGGCCGCGTCCAGCAGCGCGCCGCACAGCGCATCGAGCGCATCCCGCCCGTGCGAGATCGCGGCGTTGGCGGCCCCGAACTCGTCCTCCAGCGTCGGCTTCGACGGACGGTGGGAGGGCGGGTAGCCGCCAGGCCGCCCGCCGCTCGCCGCCTCGGCAAGCCCGGCATACACGGGGGGCGACAGGGCGAAGGTGGGGTGCGCCGTGAACACGCAAGCGAAGCGCGGGCGCTCCATCAGGGCGCGCACCTCGCGGAGCGGCAGCGGGCTGTCCTCCGGGTTGGGCCGCACGAGGCGTTCCGCCAACTGGACGAGCGCCACCTGGGATGCGGCCAGCTCGGCGCCGCCCACGTACTCCGACAGCCGCTGCGCCCGTTCCCCGGCCGCCGCGTCGCGCAGGAAGGCGACGATCCCCGCGATCTGCGCCTCGTCCAGCCGGCCCTCGTCCAACTGCCGGCTGATGGCCAGCGCCGCGGTGAGCAC
>CAXTUO010000278.1:0-5555 GCA_964247175.1 uncultured Acetobacteraceae bacterium
CAAGCCTCCCAACCCTCACCTCGGCGGCGAATTCGCAAGTCGGGTCAATGGCTTGCGGCGGACGAATCCTTTGAATTCGAACTCCAAGAGAAGTCCTAAGCCCGCGGGCGCGCGCGATCCTGTGGATAACTTCCCGGCTTAGGCAGCTTGGGTGCCGCGGTGCTCGCTGCGGGCAAGGGGCGGGTCCTCCCCGTGCTCGCCATGCTCGCCGCCAAGCGGCGGCTGCGCGTGGCTGCGCGCGGGTCCGGTCCCGGCGCCAAGCGGCGCCGCCCTTGCCCTCCGCTGCGCGCCGCAGCCGCCGGAAGGCGTCGGGGCGAGGAACGCCCCGCGCCATCGACGCCGCCTCCGGCGGGTCGAACAAGGAACGGGACAAGATGGTTTGCTCCTCGCTTGCCACGGCGGTCACGAGGCTGCCCCCTGATGCGACTCGGGCAGGACAGACGCGGCTGCCTCCGCCAGCATCGGCCCGTGCTGGGGACAGTGGGGCGGCCCGACCTGGTCGAGCCACTTGCGCGCCGTGCGGGCCACGTAGCCGCAGGTTGGGCAGGCGCACCGGACATGCCGGTTGGCCTGCTTGCGAGGACCTGTGGTGAGCGGGGCCTCCCCGCCGTCCTGGTCCGCCGCGGCGGTGCCCCGGTCGGCATCAAGGCGGGCGTGGGGCAAAGGCCCGGCGGCGTCGAGGACGGGGGCGATGAGGGCCAGGAAGGCCGGCCCCGGGCCGGTCGCGCGCATGGGGCCAACGAGGCCGATGCTGTGGGCGACCTTGCGATAGGCGGGTCCCCGGCCGGCCCCGATGCCGACGGCGGCATGGACCAGCTCGCGGGCCAGCGCCGCGGCGACGGGCAGGGCGAGCGCGCCCTCGGCCTCGGCGAGGTCGGGTCGGACCAGGATCTCGAAGGTGGCGTCGGCGCTGGCGGTGCTGTCCCAGCACTCGCCGGTGGCCTTGGCGCGTCGGCCTGCGGAGGGGAAGCCGATGGCGATGCGCAGGCGCTCGGGCAGCGGCGCGCCGAGCTGGGCGAAGGCCGGGCGGAGGCG
Source organism: uncultured Acetobacteraceae bacterium (assembly GCA_964247175.1). Classification (GTDB taxonomy): domain Bacteria; phylum Pseudomonadota; class Alphaproteobacteria; order Acetobacterales; family Acetobacteraceae; genus CAHJXG01. Next base: position 1,036 of record CAXTUO010000278.1, read on the forward strand.
GGCGGCGACGTCGTTGAGCCAGCTTTCGCGGTTGGGGTGGGTGTCGGGGTGTGCTACGGACATCGGGCGCTCCTGGGCCGTGGGTGACGGCTCCAGGCTGCGGGTCCCCGGCGCGAGTGGGAAAACCCCGGACAGCGAGGACTGCCGCCGCGCCGTGAACACGGCCTCCAGGAGAGCGTGTTCACGGCTTGCCGTCTCGGCTTTGTTCCTTCCCGGGCCTCAGTGGGTGAAGCCGAAGCCTGGCTTGCCGTTGGACATCATTGAGGGCACGCACTTAGCGGTGGGGTCGTAGATGTTGGCCCAAGGACGGAGCCACTTGGCCTCGATCCATCCGACCTGCCCGGTGAAGCGCAGCACGCGGACGAACCCGCCGGAGGGCTGAGGCGGGTCCTGCACGATCAAAGTGTTGCCGGCGAAGCTGACGGCCGACGCTTGGGGCGACGGGGTGTTGCGGATCGGGATGCCGACATGCGGGTCCGTGAGCTGCGCAGGGGCGAGGTTGAGCTGGGCGCAGGCATAGCCGGGGAGGGGACGAACGGCGGTCAGGGAGGCGGCGCGAGCCGTCGCAAAGAGGCAAGCTGCCAGAACGGCTGCGGTGCAAAGGCGGTGCATGGACAACTCCTACGATGGGTTCAGGAGAACGGGGGAGGCGGCCGCGGATGGGCCGATCCTGCCGGTGATGCTTGCGCCACTGGCCGACCGTCGTGCTGGTCGGATCGATGCCGTTCAACCTGAACTGACTTGCGGACAGCCCGGTGATTTCGGCCGACATCAGCGCGGTGTCGGGCGCTTGAGCGAGGGACACGGCGTTGCCTGGCCCGAAGTTGTAGTAGCCGCGGACGTCGAGCACGGAGGGGTTGGGCACGTCGTGCATCTGCAGGTACTGCGCGCCCTGGCGGAGGTATTCGGCGGCGGCGATGCTCTGGGTGGCCGGGTCAAGCTTGCCGGCGAGGCCGGGCACGACGTTGGTGGCGAGGTTGGGGTCGCGCGCGGTGGCGGCGTTGATCATGGCGGTGAAGGTGTCGTCGCGCATCTGGAAGGTGCCGCTGATAGTGCCGTTGGCGGCCGGGTTGCTGCTGCACGCGCTTTCCATGGTGCAGGTCGCGGCGACGGCGACGGGCGTGACCCCGACCGTCTCCGCATATTGCGACGCCGCCTCGCCCCAGCTGCGGGACATCATGGTTGCCATCGCCGTGCTGTCGGCGCTGTCGCCGGTGCCGCCGGCGGTGGCCGTGTCGGGAGGCGCCTGTGCGTCTGGCGGCGAGAGGGTGCCGGTCGGCATGGTGAACGGCGGCAGTCCCACCTCATCGAAAGTCGGGATGGGCAGCAGCGGCACGCCGTGGAAGGTTTGCGGCACGACGTCGGCGATGGCTGGCCCAGCCGCGCAAAGCGCGACAATGGCCAGAGCCGCGACGGGGCGGCTGGCGTGAAAGGGGAAGGGTTGCATCGAGGGTTCCTGGCTGGTTGCCCTCAGACCCTCCCCCGACGTGGCGCAAACGGGATGGCTTCTATTCCGGCCGCTCCGTTCTTTTCAGCTGCTCCGCTTCATAGCTTCGAAGCTTGATGTTTGTTCCCGCAATGACGGCCTAGACCGTGGCTCCGCCTGCCCCGTTTGCGGTTCCACCTTGCTGCGCGTCATGGGTGCTTGCAACCACACGCCGTGCTGCGCCCCCATGTTCCCCGGCGATGCGCTCGGCAGTGTCATAAGGGGCCAGCCCTTCCCAATGCCGGAGGATGCGGTTGAAGCGGAAGCCGGCGGCACGCAGGGCGGCGGCGACGGGCTTGGGCACGAGCTGAGGAAAGGTGACGACGATGGCTTCCTGTCCTGCGTCACGTTGCTTGGCTTCGCGGTCGAAGGCGCGCCCGCCCAGGATGGCCCAGCGTTCGACCTGTTCGGGATCGTCGGCAGCGTCCCGGAGGGAGAGCAAGGCGCCATAGAGGGCGTTGGAGGGAAGCTCGGCGAGCTTGGCTTTCTCGACCAGGCCGCCCGCCTCGAACAGGCGTCGGTTGCGCAGCTTGCGCTGCTCCAGGGCGATCCTGCTGTCCTCCGCGGCCAGGCGCGCCTTGCGCTGCGCATGGATCTGCTGCCGCTCGGCAAGGCTGCGCGCCATATGACCTTCCTTCCCGGATGCCCTCTTCACCCTAGGTTAACGGCACCCCACCTTGCCGAGCAAGGAAGAACACTGCGCAGCAGGTTGTGAACCGAAGCGGCGCGAGCGTCAGCGAGAGAGCGTAGCGTTCATACGCAATATGCGTTGTATCCAACGCTGCTTGCAGGCTGCCCCGAAACCCCGTTAGCCTGCTCACATGGCTATTGCGTTCGCCCGCGCGCGTTACATTTCCCGCAGCTCCGGCGGCAACGCCGTGCGCTCGGCCGCCTACAACGCCCGCGCCGAGCTTGCCTCTCTTGCGACGAGCCAGGTGTTCTACTTCAAGCACCGGGGTGACCTGGAGCACCACCAGGTGCTGCTGCCCGAAGGCGCCGATCCAACTCTGAGGGAAAGCGCCGTCCTGTGGAACACGGCGGAAGCAGCGGAGAAACGCAGGGACGCCCAGGTCGCGCGTGAGCTGGTGCTGGCCTTGCCCAACAACGCCGACGTGTCCCTGGAGGACCAGATCGAGTTGGCACGCAGCTTCGCCATTGAGCATTTCGTGTCGAAGGGCATTGCGGTGCAGCTCGACGTCCACGCGCCGCACGCGGAACCGGGCGAGCAGCAACCGGCCGGGGACGGGGCAAACTGGCACGCGCATCTTCTGGTGACGACGCGGCGGGTGCAGGGTGCGGGATTCGAGGCCCGCAAGGCACGCGACCTGAACCCGGAGGTGCGCTGGATCGATGGGCGCAAGGTGGTGGCGGAGGGCGATCTTTGGGGCGAGCTGTGGCGCGCGCACCAGGACCGCTGGTTCGTGGAGCACGGGTTGGGCGTGCGGGTGGATGCGACGGCGGCGATCCCCGGCGAGCACCTGGGACCGGTGCGGATGCGGGGTGCGGGAAGCCGGGCCGCGATGCGGGCGGAGGAGCTGCGCACCGCGAACGAGGCGGCGGCGCACGACCCGGAAACGGTGCTGGCGGCGCTGACGCGCAACAGCGCGACGTTCACGGAGCGCGAGCTGGAACGCTACCTCGGCAAGCACCTGCCGGAGGAGGAGCGTGCGGCCGCGGCTGCGGCGGTGCTGGCGCACCCAGGGCTACTCGCGTTGCACGACCGGGACACCGGCGCCGCGGCGGGACGGTTCACGACGATGGCGGTGCGCGAGCAGGAGCAGGCGGCGCTGGCCGACGCCGCCCTGGTGCTGCGGGCCGGGCACCACGGGGGTGTTGCGGCCGCGACGCGGGAGGCGGTGCTGGCGGAGCGCACGCTGCGGCCGGAGCAGCGCGAGGCGTTTGGGCACGCGGTTGCAGCGGGCGGGCTGAAGGTGGTCGAGGGCCGGGCGGGCACCGGCAAGAGCTACACGCTGGGGGCGGTGCGGGACGCCTACGAGCGGAGCGGGCACCGGGTGGTGGGGTTGGCGCCGACCAACGCGGTGGCGCAGGACATGGGCCGGGACGGGTTCGGGGAGGCGGGGACGGTGCACTCGGCGCTGTTCGCGCTGAAGACGGGGCGGACGGCCTGGGACGCGCGCACGGTGGTTGTGGTGGACGAGGCGGCGATGCTGGACAGCCGGATCACCGGCGAACTGCTGGCGGCGGCGCGGGCGTCCGGGGCGAAGCTGGTGCTGGCGGGCGACGACCGGCAGCTGGCCAGCATCGAGCGGGGCGGCTTGTTCACCGAGCTGCGGCAGCGGCACGGGTCGGCGGTGATCCGCAAGGTGGAGCGGCAGCAGGTGCCGTGGCAGCGGGAGGCGGCGGAGGACCTGGCCGAGGGCCGGTTCGTACGGGCGGTGCAGGCGTTTGACCGGCATGGGGCGGTGACGTGGTCGGCCGACGAGGGGGCCAGCCTGCGGGAGCTGGTCAGGCGGTGGCAGGCGGACAGTTCGGCGGACCCGAAGGCGACGCGGTTCGTGTTCGCCTACACCAATGCGGAGGTGGGGGCGCTGAACGCCGGGCTGCGCGGGGTGCGGCGGGCGCAAGGCGCGCTCGGGCCGGACGTGCGGCTGGAAACGCAGCACGGGCCGGCGTCGTTCGCGGTGGGGGACTGGGTGCAGCTCACCGCCACGGCCAAGCGGCTGGGCCTGTACAACGGCAACGCGGGCACGATCACGGCCTTGGACGCGGCGACGGGGCGGGTGACGGCGCGGCTGGACGGCGGGCGCGAGGTGGCATGGCGGGCCGCCGAGTTCGACGGGTTCCGGCACGGCTACGCGGGGACGATCTACAAGGGCCAGGGCAAGACGCTGGACCAGAGCTACCTGCTGCACGGCAAGCACTGGCGGGCGGCGTCGAGCTACGTGGCGCTGACGCGGCAGCGGCACGGGGCGCAGGTGTTCGTGTCGCGCGAGGTGGCGCGGGACGCCCGCCAGTTGGCGCGGCAGATGGCGCGGGGCGAAGTGCGGGCGGCGTCGGTGGCGTGGGCCACGGA
>CAXTUO010000279.1:0-5554 GCA_964247175.1 uncultured Acetobacteraceae bacterium
AATCTCGGCGAAAACTCAGACCCTCTCCGGGTCAGATCTCAACGCAAATCAACAGACATGCGCGCCTGACCAAGCGGCCTCGGCTCATCGGTTGGGTCGCCGCAGTGGACGACCTTCGGGCGGCAATCGCGGCTTACCCGATTGCCATCGAACCACCGGCGTGCTGCGCTTCAGGGCCTAAGCCGCCCTTGCCCTGCCGCTCGGTGCTAACCCTCGGATAGCTGGCGAATTTGCGCGGTATGGCCTCTCTCTAAACATGCTCAATGGTGGATGAGCATGATCGGAGGCGGGGCAGCAGGACGGTCTCGACGCTTTCAGCCGTGCCCCCTGCCGAACCAAAGCACGTCAACGACGGTCCTTTCGTCACGCTCCTCGAAACCAGTCAGCCGCACGCCTCCGGTCCGTGCGGCCACCGTCAAGTTCCGTTCTCCGGCCCGCGCCAGCATGACTGTTCCGTCTGCCTTCACATGGATGAAGCTGTCGGCCGTCGCCTGTCCTTCCAGAACAAAGGAAAGGCGGCCCGGTTCGAGATGAAGGTCCGCCAGGATGCCGACGAGGTTCGTTTCCAGGATGGCTGCCTCCCCCCTGAGGATCGCCAGCACGCCTCCCGACACCGAGATCGTGACGGCGCCCGCCGGGCTTTGGATCGGCCCCAGCACGACGTCCTGACCGCCATTGGCGACCTCCCAGCCTGACCAGGGCGACACGTCGGTGATGTCGCCAACCGCCATCGAGGGCATCAGGGCGCTCCAGCCGTAGAAGCCGTCCGTATCGGGCTGGTCCAAAGGCTCGCCCGTCATGGCGTTGTAGTTCTCGGGACAAAGCCGGCGCGCCCAGGCGGCCTCGAACAGGGCGAAGCTCCGCTCCGCCAACGCGCGTGCCTCCAAGCGCCGGCCCGCGCGCCGCAGTCCCTGCCAGACCCAGTAGTTGAGGGGAGGCCAGATGCGCCCTCGCCAGTAGGAATTGTCGCCAAAAGCGGCGTCGTCGCGCGTGACGCCGGGAAGGCCGTGTTCGCCGCCAAAGGTTTGGGGGTTCGACAGGTGGACGAGCAGGCTCCGCGTCTGCTCCGCCGAGGGAACGCCGGCGGCCAGCGGGTAGAAGCTCGTCGGCCCAAGGCTCCGCACGAACGTGCCCGACCAAAGGCGGTTGGCGAAGATGCGGCGCGTGTGGTCCCACAGCTCCGTCCGGATACGGTCGCGCGTTGCCGCGGCCCGCGCCGCGTGCGCTTGCGACGACCCGGCGTCGCCAAGCTCCGCCATGATCAATGACAGCATCTCGGCGTCGAGCGCCAACAGGCTGTTCAGCCCGACATCCAGGCAGTCCAGCGTGCGCGTGGAGGGGTCATACCGGGCCTCGTCATGGATCGGCGCGTTGTCCATGGAGGACTCGTTGCGCGCACCAAAGGACGTGCCTTTGTAAAGGCCCTCGCCCACGTCGGAGGTGCCGTAGGAAACGAGGCCGCGGCGGCCGGGATCGCGGTTCGCCCACCACCAAGCGTGGTTGCGGCCGAGGCTGCCGGCCATGAGCCGGAGGATGGACGGGTCCCGGCTGCGGAGGAACATCGACCAGACCACGAAGGAGGCGATGGGGAGCTGCGTGCGGTCCACCCAAGCGTCGTTGGCGGTGACGAGGCAAGCGAAGTTGCCCTGGGGCGTCATGCTGGCCAGCACGGCGCGAAGGTTCTCGCGGCCGACCTCGGCGTCCAGCATGGCCGTCATCAGGGCGGCGTAAAGCTGGTCGTCGAGCCACACGCCGAAGCCGCCGAACTTCTGCTGGTTCCAGTTGCGGCTGATGGACGTGTAGGGCCGGGCGTTGACCTCGTCCCACACCGTGTTCCAGCCCATCACGTCGCGCAGGGCGTCGAGCGCGCCCGCGTGGCGGCCTGCGTGCGCAGGCGGGAGTTCCGCAGGCGGGTTCGCCAGCCCATCCCGCGCGCCCGCGATGGCGAGGTCGCGCCGATCCGCGACGGCCAGCGCGAAGCTGCCCTCGCGCGTCATCTCAAGATTGTAGCGCAGCGCCAGCACCCTCGCCTGCTCGGAGCGCGACCGGAGGTGGAAATAGCCGTTCCGCTCGTAATCGGCGGCAACCGCCGCCTCGCTGTCGTGGCCGGTGACGAGGACGGGAGGCTCGGCCCCGACCAGCGCCACGAAGCGGGTGCCGACCTTCACCACAGCGGCGCCGGCCTCGGCGTCATACGCGACCTCCTCGCCGCCCTCCGCCGACAGGCACAGGTTGACCCAGAAGCGCAGGCCCCATTCGCCGAGAACCGTGGCGCGCCAGCGGCCGACAACGCGGAACGGGTCGGGTTTGGCGTAGGACCAGCCGAGCGTGGTGCCGGCATGGGTCAGCTCAAGCGCGACGGCGCCGGCCGAAAGGTCGTGGCGGCCCAGGCGCTGGCCCTCGCCCGGCGGAAACAACGTCGCGGCGTTGTGGCTTCCCGCATAAGCCACCGGCGTCAGCCGGACGCCGAGCGGCAGGAACACCATCTCGGCGGGCCGGCCGGACCATGTGGACCAGGCGCGCTCGGGCGGGATCGTGGCATGGCGGAGCATGGAAGGCCTACGCCCGCAACACGATCGTATGGGCGGGCGGCCAGGCCAGCTGCACCGCGGCGCCGGGCGCGATGGCGGGCGCGTCGCGGCTTTGGCAGAAGCTCTTCGCCTCGGCGCCGCCCCGGGCGTGGAGCAGAAAGGTCGAGGTCGCGCCGGCGTAGAGGGTCTGCCGCAGGGTGGCGTCGATGACGTTGAACCCTTCGGGGGCGGCTGAGCCGGCGAGAAGCAGCGTCCGTTCGGGCCGCACCGCGACCGACACGGGGGCGCCGCCGGGCGGCAGCGGGCCTGCGGCGCGGAGCAGCCCTTGCGGGGTCGCGATCCCGCCGTCGCGGACGGTTCCCGCGAAAACGTTGGCGTCTCCCAGGAAGGTGGTGGCGAACAGGGTCGCCGGCTGCTCGTAAACCTCCGCAGGCGCGCCTTGCTGCACGATCCTGCCCTTGTCGAGGATGGCGACCCGGTCGGACAGCGTCAGAGCTTCCTCCTGGTCGTGGGTCACGAAGATGGTGGTGAGGCCGCTGTCGCGCTGGATGCGGCGCAGCTCGACCTGCATGGCCTGGCGCAGGCGGCGGTCGAGCGCGGACAAAGGCTCGTCAAGCAGCAGCACGCGGGGCTTGGTCACGATGGCGCGCGCCAGGGCGACGCGCTGCTGCTGGCCGCCGGAAAGCTGCTTCGGGCGACGCGCATCAAAGCCCTGAAGCTCCACGAGTTCGAGCACCCGCGCCACCTCGGCCTTCGCGGCAGCGCCCCGGACACCGCGGCGGTTGAGGCCGTAGGCGACGTTCTCCGCCACCGACATGTGCGGGAACAGGGCGTAGGATTGGAACACCATGCCGATCCGGCGCTTCCAGAGCGGCGTGCGGGTGACGTCGGCGCCTCCGATGGTCACGGTGCCCACGTCGGGCGCCTCGAAACCGCCGATGATGCGCAGCAGCGTCGTCTTGCCGGAGCCGGACGGGCCGAGCAGGCTCGTGAAGCGGCCATCCATGAAGCTCATATCGACGCCGTCGAGCACCCGAGTGGCCCCGAAGCTCTTGGCGATGCCCTTGACCTCAACGCCGTTCAACGTCGTTTCCGATCCGGGTCAAGGCGGCGAAGACCAGGAACAATCCCACCGAGGCGCCCAGCAGGATGGTCGAAACCGCGTTGATCTCGGGCGTGAAGCCCTTGCGGATCGCGGAATAGATCTCAACCGGCAGCGTGGAAACGCCGGGCGTCGCCAGGAAATACGACACAACGAACTGGTCGAGCGATACCGCAAAGGCAAACAGCGCCGCCGCCACGAGGCTCGGGGCGAGCAACGGCAGCGTGACGGCCCAAAAAGCGTGGAGCGGCGTCGAGCCGAGGCTCATGGCGACTTCTTCGAGGTCGGCGCGGAGCGCGGCAAGGCCGGTCCCCACCACCAGCACCACGTAGGGGATCGCCAGGGCGACATGACCCAGGATCATGGCATGCAGGCCCCGGCCGATGCCGGTCCAGAAGAAGAAGACCAGCATGGCGGTGCCGGTGATGAGCCAGGGGATGGCGATCGGCGGGAGAAGCAGCAGCCGCAGCAGCGACTTGCCCCGGAAGGTCCGGCGCGACAGCGCCAGGGCCGCCATTGTCCCCAGCGCCGTCGCCACCCCGGCGGTGGCAACCGCCACGAGGACGCTGTTGCGGGTGGCCGCGATCAACCGGCCGTTGCCGGCGAGTTCGGAGAACCAGTGCAGCGTCGGCGAGAACGGAAGCGCGTAAAGGTCCGACGCGTTGAACCCCATCAGCACCATCACGGCGATGGGAGCGTAGAGGAACAGCAGCACGAGCGCCAGGAAACCACGGCCGAGCGTGGTCATGAGGCGAGCCGTTCGCGCAACACGCCCGAGAACGCTGCGAAGATCACCAGCACGACGCCCAGCATCGCAAAGGACAGGGCGGAGCCGAGCGGCCAGTTGTAGGCCTGGGTGAACTGGTCCTCGATCACCGTCCCCATGGTGACGCCGATCCGGCCGCCGAGGATGCGGGGTTCCATGAAGCTGCCGATCACCGGGACGAAGATCAAGACCGACCCCGACACCAGCCCCGGCAAGGCGAGCGGCAGGATCACGGTGGCGAAAACGGTCGGCAGCCGGGCACCGAGGCTGCGGGCGGCGTCGATCAAGGCGTCGTCGATGCTTGCCACTGCAAGGTAGCAGGTGAGGATCATGTAAGGCAGGTAAGCGTGAACGAGGCCGATCACGATGGCCGGGAAGCTGTAGAGCAGCCCCACCGGCTCCGCACCGGGCACCACGAAACGGACGAGGCCGTCGAGGATGCCACCCTGCCGCAGCAGCATCGTCCAAGAGAAGATGCGCACGAGGCCGTTGGTCCAGAACGGCAGGACCGTGAGAAGGAACGCGGTTTGCCGCACGCGCCCCCGCGTTGCGCGGGCGATGGCGAGGGCCGCGGGCAGGCCGACAACGGCGCAGATCCCCGTGGTCCAGAAGCCCAGGCGCAGCGAGGTCCAGGCCACGCCGACGAGGTAGGGCCGCGTCACGAAGGCGAGGTAATTGTTGGTCGTGAAGACCATCGGCGCCTTGGACCCGAACGGATTGGTCTTCAGGAAAGAGAAGACCAGCATGGCCCCGAGGGGCAGGAAAACGGAAAGCAGCAGCCAGCCGTAGGCGGGCAGAAGCAAGGCCGCGGTGGCGAGCCACGGCCTGCCCCGCCATGGCCGCGGCGGCGCGGCCGGGAGGGCGACCACGCGCTCAGGACTGGGCGTAATAGGCCTTTACCTCTTCCCAAAGGTCATTGAAGGCTTGGCGGCGGTCGTCCGGCAGCGGTCCCATGAACTGGAGCTTTGAAAGGTATTCCGGCTTGTGGATCTGCTTGTTGAGGTCGCCGTCCGGTAGCGCCTCCATGGTGGCGTTGTTGGCGGAGGCAGGGGCGCCGGACTTTGCCCACTCGGCGTAGAACTTTGGGTCGATCATGGCATAACGCGCGCGACCACCGCAAGCTGCTCTGCGTGGATGGCAAGGTGGCGATCACCG
>CAXTUO010000280.1:0-5508 GCA_964247175.1 uncultured Acetobacteraceae bacterium
GAGCCAGGACGCGAAGCTGACCCAAAGCAAGTAGGGCACGATCAGCACGCTCGCCCAGGTGGAGAACCCGGCCAGCCCGATGATCAGCGCCAGGCACGACAGCCAAAGGAACACGACCTCGAACAGCGCCCAATCCGGACGCTTCAAGCGGAAGAACAGCGGACTCCACAGGAAATGGAACAACCCGTTCGCCGCGAACAGCAGCACCACCTGCCATCGCCCAGCGGCGTCAGGCGCCGCTTCCCAGGCGAGCGCGCCGGACCACGCGGCCATGCCGAGGATCAGCGTCCAGGCTGGGCCGAACGCCCAATCCGGCGGCTGCCATGTCGGCTTGCGCAACGCGCGGTACCAAGGCCCGATCTCGGTGGCCAGCCCGCCGGCCCCGGCCAGCAACAGAGCCGCCAGCGCTGCGACGGCAACGGTCCAGATCATCGCCGCCTCGTTCTCAAGGCCACCGACGCACGCACACTCTCAAACTCCGGCATCCGCGCCGTCTCCCCGCCATCCGTGATCCCCGGCGCCGCCAGCGGCGCGCTCTCAATCACATGGGAAGCACGGCCTGGAACAACAGGCCGTCTCCGCGTCAGGCGAACACGTCCCGCGGGCTGTCGGCGCGCAGGCTGTCCCCGAGCTCCAGCGCGGCCCGGCGCACGTCCGCCCGGAGGCACTCCAGGCCGCGCTTCAGCAGGAAGCTGCCATCGGCGCGCGCCACCAGGCCCGTGAGGCTCACCCGGCCGTCCGGCAGCAGCTTCGCATGGCCGCCGATCGGCGTGCGGCACGACCCGTCGAGCGAGGCCAGCAGCGCCCGCTCCCCCGCCGCCATGCAGCGCGCGTCCACGTCCTCGATGGCGCCCAGCAGGTGCTGCAACTCGGTGTCGCCGGCGCGGACGGTGATGCCGACGATGCCCTGGCATGCGGACGGCACCATCACCGCCGGGTCGATCACGACGGAGGCCTCGTCCTCCAGCCCCAGCCGCTTCATGCCGGCCAGCGCCAGGAAGGACGCGGCAAAGTCGCCGCGCCGCACCTTGTCGAGCCGCCCGTGCACGTTGCCGCGGATGTTCTGGATGGCGAGGTCCGGCCGGGCGTGCAGCAGTTGCGCGGCCCGGCGCACGCTGCTTGATCCCACCGTGGCGCCGTGCGGCAAAGCGGCGTAGGGGTCATCTCCGGATGCCGCGCCGTCCAAAGCCTCGCAATCCGGCCCCAGAATCAGCGCGTCGCGCGGGTCCTCGCGCTTGAGCACGCAGGCCAGCACAATGCCCGGCGGCAGCTCGGTTTCCAGGTCCTTCAGGCTGTGCACCGCGAAGTCGATGCGGCGGTCGAGCAGCGCCTCGTGGATTTCCTTGGCGAACAGGCCCTTGCCGCCGATGTCGGCCAGGCGCTCGCCCGTGCTTTGCGTCGCGTCGCCCGTGGTGCGGATCGCGTGCTCCTGGAACACGTCCATGCCGCGCAGCACCGGGCAGAACTGGCTGAGCAGCGCCAGGAACGCCCGGGTCTGCACCAGCGCCAAAGGCGACGCACGGGTGCCGACGCGCAGCGGCAGGCCGGGGTGGTGCGGACGGACGGTTGGGACCGGCCGGGCACGCCGGGCTGTCGCCGCCTCGGCCGCCGCCTGGGCGCGCAGGCAGGCTTCCGGCCGCTCCGCCAAGGAGGCGGTGTGCCCGCCGTCAAGTTGAACCGTCGAGTCCATGCTCACTCCCCCAAGCGCGTTTTATTGTTGCAGCGGGCGCTTTCGCGCCGGCATTGGTCAGATGGGCGCATTGAGGCGCACCACGGCGAGGTTCAGCACGCCCGCAAACGTCACCCAGGCCAGGTACGGCACCAGCAGCCATCCCGCGAGGTGCGAAACCGAGGCGGCTGCGGCAATCAGCACGACGATGGACAGCCAGAACGCCACGACCTCGATCAGCGCCCAGTCCGGCCGCTGGAAGTGGAAGAACAGCTCGCTCCACAGCACGTTCAGCAGCGCGTTGAGCGCGAACACGCCGACGATCCGCAGGCCCTGCCGGCGATCGCGCGCGGCGTTCCACGCCTTGACGCCCGCCAGCGCGATCAGGCCGTAGATCAGCGTCCAGGCCGGGCCGAACAGCCAGTCCGGCGGCTGCCACCACGGCTTGCGCAACGAATAGTACCACGGCCCGATGTCGGTCGCCGACGCGCCCAGCCCGGCGACCACGACCGCCGCCAGCGCCGCAACCGCGACCGGTCGCCAGGCGCGGGCGCCAGCCGTCATGCCCGCGCGATCCCGAGAAGCTGCGCCGTGTCCTTCAGGAAAATCCGCAGGTGCGCCACGGGATCGCGCCGCACCAGCTTCTTGTTCATGTAGGATTCCCAGGTCAGCCGCTGCACGTCGGGGTCCCGGCACATCTTGACGAACTTCTCGCGGCGGCTGTCGCTCGAGTACCAGAACCACTGCATCATCCCGAGAATCCAGAACACCCGGCCATGCGCCGCCATGAACCGCTTGCGCGCCAGCCGCAGCGAGCGCACGTCGCCGGTCGCGCACACCGCTTCCACCGCTTCCGCCGCCAGCCGCCCGCCGAGCATCGCGTAGTAGATGCCCTCCCCCGACGCGGGCGCCACCACGCCCGCCGCGTCCCCGGCCAGCACCACGTCGCGCCCGTTGTCCCAGCGCCGCATCGGCCGCAGCGGGATCGGCGCGCCCTCCCGCCGGATCGTCTCCATCCCGTCAAGCCCTACCGCGCGGCGCAGCGTTCCGATGGCCGGGCGCAGGCCGAACCCCTTGCGGGCCGACCCGGTGCCGACGCTCATGGTGTCGCCGTGCGGGAAGATCCACGCATAGAAATCCGGCGACAGCGCGCCCTGGTAGAATACGTCGCAGCGGGATCGGTTAAAGGCCGCCGGGTCGGGCGCGCGGATGATCTCGTGGTAAGCAAAAACGTATTTCACGCGCTCCCAGCCCTTCACGCATTGCTTGGCGACGACCGACCGCGCGCCGTCGGCGCCGATCACCGTACGGGTGCGGATCTCTCCGGCGCCGTCCGGCCCAGCGAAATGCACCACCGCCACACCGTCCGCGTCATGGCTGATCCGCTCGAACGTGCCGGTGCGGCGCACGGCGCCCACGGAGGCGGCGCGTTCCCGCAGCCACTCGTCGAACGTTTCGCGGTCCACCATGCCGACATAGCCCTCGCCGTCGATGGGCATGTCGGCCTCCTCCGCGGAGGGCGCGACGATGCGGGCGCCGGTGGCGCGGGCCACGATCAGGCTGTCGGGGATGCCGAACTCCCGCACGCAAATTGGCGGGATGGCACCGCCGCAGGGCTTGATGCGCCCGGCGCGGTCCAGCAGCAGCACCGAGCGTCCGCCGCGCGCCAGGTCCGCCGCCGCCGTGGCGCCCGCCGGGCCACCGCCCACCACGACCGCGTCGAATACCTCGGATTGGGTCATGGTCCCCTCCCTCATCCCGCCTGCACGGCGCGGCCGGCCGCCGGGCGCAGGGCCGGCTGGTCGTCGCGCATTTGGAACACTCCCAAGGCCAGCACGGCGGCGGCCCCGAACAGCGCGGCCTCCATGCCGAACACGGCGGCGTAGGCCGTGGCGGGCGAGCCGAACACGAAGCGCGCGAGGTCGCTCGCCGCCGTGCCGGCCAGCCCGCCCGCGCCGAAGGCCAGCGCCTGCGCGGCGCCCCACAGCCCCACCCGCGTGCCTTCCCGCGCGGCGCGTCCGTTGCTCGCGAGGCCCATCATGGAGCCGATGGCCGAAACCGCGAACGCACCGTTGGCGACGCCCAGCAGCACCACGCCTTCCCGCAGCGGCCAATGGAGCCCGAGCGGGCCGGACGCCGCCAGCAGCAGGATCGCGGCCGCCGAGCCGACGCAGCCACCGACCGTGCTCGCCCGCATCGCCCGGACGCGGAACCCGCCGGCCAGCGCGCTGCCCACGGCCACAAGCGCCATGCCGCCCAGCACGCCCCCATGCTGCAAGCCCGTCAGTTCCGCGGACTGGCCCGGCGTCAGCGCGAACACCGCCCCGGCGAACGGCTCCAGGATGAGTTCCTGGGCGCTGTAGGCCAGCATGCTGACGAAGACGAAGATGGCGAAGCGCCGCGCCTGCGGCTCCGCCCAGACCTCTTTCAGCGCCCCGAGGAACCCGCCGACCGGGGGAGCAGCCGGCTCGGGCGCCCCCGCCGCGCCCTCCATGCCCCAAACCGCGAGCGCCGCCACGGCGAAGGCGGCCAGCGCGGCGGCCGAAGTCACGGCCACCAGGCGCTCCGGCGAGAACGGGTCCAGCAGCTTGCCCGCAACCGTCGCCGTCACGGCGATGCCGGCGATCATCATGAGCCAGACGACCGTGGCCGCCGCCGCCCGGCGCCCCGGATCGACCCGCTTGGCCAGCAGCGTCAACAAGGCCGTCCCGGCGGAGCCGACCCCCACGCCCACCAGCGCGAAGGCCGCAACCGCAACCGCGATGCCCGCGGCCAGGTGCGTCGCCATCATCGCCGTGGCGCCAGCCGCCCCGACCCCGCCGAGCGCCAGCGCCGCCATGCCGCCCACGATCCACGGCGTCCGCCGCCCGCCCAGGTCCGACCCGTAGCCCATCCACGGACGCAGCACCTGCAGCCCATAATGAAAGGCGACCAGCGCCCCAGGGATCAGCGCCGGCAACGCCAGCTCGACCACCATCACCCGGTTCAGCGTGGAGGTCGCCAGCACGACAACCGATCCCAGCCCGGCCTGCACCAGGCCCAGCCGCAGGATGCCGAGCCAGCCGAGCGGCCGCATCATGCCACGCCCCCTGAGCGCAGGGCGAAGGCCGCGACCAGCATGCCGAGCACGTACAGCGTCGTCCCGGTGCCGTTGTACCAGGGCGCCCGCCCCCGCGGGTCCCGCATGAACCGGTCCATCAGCCCGGCCTGCGCCAGCAGCAGCACGGCCACCGCCGCGGCGTGCCCGACATGCCCCCAGCCGAGCAGCAGGCCGATCACCACCATCTGCGGCAGCGCCATCACCAGGCAGGCGAGCGCCGCCGCACGCTCGACGCCCAGCAGCACCGGCAGCGAGTTCACGCCGGTCTGCCGGTCGCCCTCGACCGACTTGAAGTCGTTCAGCGTCATGATGCCGTGGGCACCGGCGCTGTAGGCCACCGCCACCGCGATGATGCGCCAGTTCGGCAGGGTGCCCGCCATGATGGCGGCGGCGGTGAACCACGGCAGGCCCTCGTAGCACGCGGCGCAGGCGAGGTTGCCCCACCAGCCGTTGCGCTTCAGCCGCACCGGCGGCGCGCTGTACGCCCAAGCCAGCAGGAGGCCGAACACCGCGGCGCCGAATGCCCAACGGCCCAGGTTGGCCGCCACCAGCAAGGACAGCGCGGTGCAGGCAACCGCGATCAGCAGGCCGCTCCGCCCCGGCAGCCGGCCGGACGGGATCGGTCGGCCCGGCTCGTTGATCGCGTCCACATGCCGGTCGAACCAGTCGTTCACCGCCTGGCTGGTGCCGCACACCAGCGGCCCCGCCAGCGCCACCCCGGCCAGCACCAGCGCCCACC
>CAXTUO010000281.1:0-5504 GCA_964247175.1 uncultured Acetobacteraceae bacterium
GCCAAGCTGACCCGCACCATCAGCCTGCACATCCCGCTGATCTCGTCGGCGATGGACACCGTGACGGAGGGGGCCATGGCCATCGTCATGGCGCAGCTCGGCGGCATCGGCGTGATCCACAAGAACCTCGACATCGCCGAGCAGGCGGCGCAGGTCCGCCGGGTCAAGAAGTTCGAGTCCGGCATGGTGGTGAACCCGTTGACCATCCATCCCGACCAGACGCTCGCGGAGGCCCGGGCGCTGATGGCGCAGCACCACATCAGCGGCTTCCCCGTGGTGGAGCGGGACACCGGGCGGCTGGTCGGCATCCTGACCAACCGCGACGTGCGCTTCGCCACCGACCCCGGCGTGCGCGTGTACGAGCTGATGACGCGGGAGCGCCTCGTCACCGTGCCCGCCGACGTGGACCGGGAGGAAGCGCGGCACCTGCTGCACCGCCACCGCATCGAGAAGCTGCTGGTGGTCGATGACGCTTACCGCTGCATCGGTCTGATCACCGTGAAGGACATGGACAAGGCGCAGGCGCACCCGCTGGCCAACAAGGATGAGCTGGGCCGCCTGCGCGCCGCCGCCGCGACCGGGGTGGGGGAGGACGGCTTCGCCCGCGCCCAGGCGCTGGTGGCGGCGGAAACGGACGTGATCGTGATCGACACCGCGCACGGGCACTCCGCGGGCGTGCTGGGGTCGGTGGAGAAGATCAAGCGGCTGTCCAACGCCGTGCAGATCATCGCCGGCAACGTGGCGACGCCGGAGGGCGCCATCGCGCTGATCGAGGCCGGGGCGGACAGCGTGAAGATCGGCATCGGCCCCGGCAGCATCTGCACCACCCGCGTCGTCGCCGGCGTCGGCGTGCCGCAGTTCACCGCGGTGCTGGAAACCGCGGCCGCCTGTCGCGAACGAGGCGTGCCGGCCATCGCCGACGGCGGCATCCGCACCTCGGGCGACCTGGTGAAGGCGATTGGGGCCGGGGCGGACTGCGCGATGGTCGGCAGCCTGTTGGCCGGGACGGAGGAAGCGCCGGGCGAGGTGTTCCTGTATCAGGGCCGGTCGTTCAAGAGCTACCGCGGCATGGGCAGCATCGGCGCCATGGCGCGCGGCTCGGCCGACCGGTATTTCCAGCAGGAGATCAAGGACACGCTGAAGCTGGTGCCGGAAGGGATCGAGGGCCGGGTCGGCTACAAGGGGCCGGTCGCCGCCGTGGTGCATCAGCTGGTGGGCGGCCTGCGGGCGGGCATGGGCTACACCGGCAGCGCCACCATCGACGAGCTGCAGCGCAACGCCCGGTTCCGCCGCATCACCGGCGCCGGGCTGCGGGAAAGCCACGTGCACGACGTGGCGATCACGCGGGAGTCGCCGAACTACCGGCAGGAGCCATGAGCGAACCGTCCACAGGCCCCATCCGCGCCGCAGTGTTCGACGCCTACGGCACCCTGCTGGACGTTCATGCCGCCATGCAGCGTCATGCCGACCGCCTGCCGCCGGATTGGGAGCGGATCAGCGCGGAATGGCGGTTCAAGCAGCTCGAGTACACCTGGGTCCGCTCGCTGATGGGGCCCGGGCACCACCGCACGTTCTGGCAGGTCACGGAGGACGCCTTGGCCTTCGTCGCCGCCGGGCACGGCATTACCGACCCGGCGGTGCTGGACCTCTTGCGCGACGCCTATCGGCGCTTGCCGGCCTACCCCGACACGGTGCCCGCGCTGCAAGCCCTCCGGGGGCAGGGATTGCAAACGGCCATCCTGTCGAACGGCGATCCCGCCATGCTGGATGCCGCCGTGCAGGCCGGTGGCCTGGCGCCGCTGCTGGACGCCGTGCTGAGCGTCGAGGATGTCGGCGTGTTCAAGCCGGACCCGCGGGTTTATGCCCTGATGACCCGGCGTTTCGGATTGGCCCCGGCGCAGATCGCCTTCGTGTCGTCCAACGCCTGGGACGCGCAGGCGGCGGCGTCGTTCGGCGCCCGGGTGTTCTGGTGCAACCGCACGGGGCAACCGGACGAGTATGGCCTCGGCGCCGTGGCAACGGTAATCTCTGGCCTCGACGCCCTGCCCAGCCTGCTCAAATGACCTTGCCGGCGTGACCCCGGCCGCACGCCTCGCGGCCTCGATCGAGCTGCTGACCGAGATCGACGCACTCCTCCGGCGCCCGGCTGACGCCGTGGCGAACGACTTCTTCCGGGCGCGGCGCTTCATCGGCTCCGGCGACCGCCGGGCGGTGTCGGACCGGGCGTGGCGGGTGTTGCGGGCGCGGCGGCGGCTCGCCTGGTGGACCGAGCGGGCCGGAACCGCGCCCACGCCGCGCATGATGGTCGCGGCGTCCTTGCTGCTGGAAGGCTGGACCCTCGCCGGCGTCAAGCAGTCCTATTCCGGCGGCCAGTACGGCCCGGCGCCCCTGCTGCGGATGGAGGCCGACGCCGCCCGCGCCCTGGAAGGCCACACGCTGCACCACCCGGACATGCCGGAAGCCGTGGCGCTTGAGGTGCCCGACTGGCTGCTGCCGCATTTGCAAGCCCGGTTCGGCGATCGGCTCGCCCCCGAGATGGCCGCGACCCTCGACCCGGCGCCGCTCGACCTGCGGGCGAACATCCTGAAGGGGACGCGGGAAGAGGCGCGCGCCGCCCTGCTGGCCGAGGGCCTGGACAGCGAGCCGACGCCGCTCTCGCCCTGGGGCCTGCGCATCGACGGCCGCCGCGCGGTCACGTCCGGCGCGGCGTTTCAAAGCGGCCTCGTGGAAATCCAGGACGAGGGCAGCCAGCTCGTCGCGGCGCTGGTGGGCGCGGCTCCCGAGATGCGGGTGGTTGATTGGTGCGCCGGCGCCGGCGGCAAGACGCTGGCGCTGGCCATGCTGATGGGCAACCGCGGCCACCTGATGGCCTGCGACGTGTCCGCCCCGCGGCTGGACGGCGCGGTGCGCCGATTGCGCCGGGCCGGGGTGCACAACGCGGAGCGGCACTTGGTCTCGCCCGGCGACAAGTGGGCCAAGCGTCGGGCCGGGGCATTTGACCGCGTGCTGGTCGATGCCCCCTGCACCGGCACCGGCACCTGGCGCCGCAACCCGGACGCCCGGGGGCGCCTGCGCCCGCTTGATCTGGACGAGCTGGTGCCGAAGCAGGCGGCGATCATGGACGACGCCGCCCGGTTGGTGCGGCCCGGCGGACGGCTTATCTATGCGACCTGCTCCCTGCTGACCGAGGAGAATGAAGCCCAGGTGGACAATTTCCTCGCCCGAACCCCCGGCTTCGCCGTCGTGCCGCTCCCGGCCGCCTGGACCCTTCCGGTCCCGGCGCCCGGCCCGGGACCATACCTGTCGCTGACCCCGCTGCGCCACGGCACGGACGGCTTTTTCGCGGCGGTGCTGGAGCGCGCCGCATGATCCGGGTGCGCCGCGCCTTCCTCGCCGATGCCCCATCCATCGGCGCGGTGCACGTCACGGCCTGGCGCAACGCCTATGCCGGCATCCTGCCGAGCGGATACCTCACCCGGTTGTCCATGCCGCGCCACGCCGCCCAGTACGACGCGTCGATCCGGGCCGGCCAGGGCGTTTACGTGGCCATCGCCGCGCGGCCCGGCGCTTCGGCCGGGGTGGTCGGCTTCGTCACCGTCGGCCGCCCCCGTACCCGCGGCCTGGCGGACGGGGAAGTGCAGACGCTGTACGTCCTCGACGATTGGCGGGAGCACGGCCTAGGCCGGCGGCTGCTGGCGGCGGGCGCCGCGCACCTCAAGGCGGCCGGCTGCCGCAGCGCGTTCCTGTGGGTGTTGCGCGACAATCCCAGCCGCTGGTTCTACCAGCGCCTGGGCGGGCGCCAGGCTGCGGAGTCGGACACGCGGGTGGCGGGCGTCGCGATCCCGCAGGTGGCCTTCGTGTGGGACCCGATCGACCCGTTGCTCGCCGGGGCGCCCCAAGCGTGAGGCACGCCGCTTGCCGTGCGGCCCCCGCCATGCTGGAACCCGCGCCATGACCCAGCCCGTCCCCGCGATCCCGGTTCAGGACCGGGTGCTCATCCTCGACTTCGGCAGCCAGTTCACCCAGTTGATCGCCCGGCGCGTCCGCGAGTCCGGGGTCTATTGCGAGATCCTGCCCGCCGACGCCGACCCCGGGCGCATCGCCGCCTTTGGCGCCCGCGCTTTCATCCTGTCCGGCGGCCCGGCCAGCGTCACGGAGGCCGCCGGTCCCCGGGTGCCGCCGATGGTGTTCGACGCCGGGCTGCCCGTGCTCGGCATCTGCTACGGCCAGCAGGCCATGTGCGCGCAGCTGGGCGGCGAGGTCAGCATCAGCGACCACCAGGAGTTCGGCTCCGCCTTCACCGACATCGTGGACGATTGCGAGTTGTTCCATGGCGTTTGGGCCATGGGTGCGCGGGAGCAGGTTTGGATGAGCCACGGCGACCGGGTGACCCGGCTGCCACCCGGCTTCCGCGCCGTGGCCCGCAGCGAAGGCGCGCCGTTCGCCGCCATCGCCGACGACGCCCGACGCTTCTACGGCGTGCAGTTCCACCCGGAAGTCGTGCACACCCCGCACGGCCGGCAGTTGCTGCACAACTTCACCCACCGCGTCGCCGGGTTGTCGGGCGATTGGAGCATGGCGGGCTTCCGCGACGCGCAGATGGCCCGCATCCGCGCCCAGGTCGGCGCCGGCCGGGTGATCTGCGGCCTGTCCGGCGGGGTCGATAGCTCGGTTGCCGCCGCGCTGATCCACGAGGCCGTGGGCGACCAACTGACCTGCATCTTCGTCGATAGCGGCCTGTTGCGGCAGGGCGAGGCGGAGGAGGTCGTCAAGACCTTCCGCGACCGGTTCAACATCAAGCTGGTGCACCGCGACGCGGCCGACCTGTTCCTGTCCCAGCTCGACGGCGTCACGGATCCCGAAGCCAAAAGGAAAACGATTGGCCGCGTATTTATAGAAGTGTTCGAGCAGGAGGCCGCCCGCATCGGCGGCGCCGACTTCCTCGCACAGGGCACGCTGTATCCCGACGTGATCGAGAGCGTCAGCGCCCATGGCGGCCCGAGCGTCACCATCAAGTCGCACCACAACGTCGGCGGCCTGCCGGAGCGGATGCGCATGAAGCTGGTGGAGCCGCTGCGGGAATTGTTCAAGGACGAGGTGCGGGCGCTCGGCCGCGAGCTGGGCGTGCCCGAGCACATCGTGGGCCGCCACCCGTTCCCCGGCCCGGGCCTCGCGATCCGCATCCCCGGCGCCGTCACGCGCGAGCGGCTGGACATCCTGCGCCGGGCCGATGCGGTGTTCCTGGAGGAGATCCGCGCCGCCGGGCTGTACGACGCGATCTGGCAGGCCTTTGCCGTGCTGCTGCCGGTGCGTACGGTGGGGGTGATGGGCGACGGGCGCACCTACGACAACGCCTGCGCGCTCCGCGCCGTCACCAGCGTGGACGGCATGACGGCGGAGGTTTACCCGTTCGACATGGCGTTCCTGGCGCGCACCGCGACCCGCATCGTGAACGAGGTCCGCGGCATCAACCGCGTGACCTACGACATCACCAGCAAGCCGCC
>CAXTUO010000282.1:0-5500 GCA_964247175.1 uncultured Acetobacteraceae bacterium
CACTGCGGGAGTACCGACGTTCGCGCCGTAGAAGTCCAGCCCGCCGCCGTCTGGCGAAGAAACCGGCTGGATGGTGACGGCGGCCTGGTTCACCGAATAGCCGCGGATGTAGTCGATCTGCATCTGGTGGGACTTGCCGTCGGGCGGGCCGGCCCAGTCGGCGGGCGACACCGTGCCGCCGACGGCAAGGTTGGCCTCGACGTACATCGGATGGTTGCCCCAGTCGGTCGGTATGCCGCCGCGCGCCACCTCCCGGCCGTCGAAGTACTCGATGAGCGACTTGCCGTCCGCCGTCCACAGCGTGCCATAGGTGTGGTAGGAATTGGTCAGGTCCGTGCCGGCATCCCGCCAAGCGCCGAAGTGGGAGGTGTCCGAATTGTGCGTGATCGAGCCGTAGCTGTACTCTGACGGGCCGAGGCCGGACGACGTCGAGGACACCTTTTCCATCACGTCCATCTCAGGCGGCCAGGTTGCATCCTTGGCGGCCGTCCAGAAGGCGGGCCACATGCCGGTGTCCTGGCCGGCCGGCAACTTGATGCGCGCCTCGATGTAGGTTCCGGCTCCAAAGACGAAGGCATTCTTCTCGCTGCCGATCCGGCCTGACGCGTAAACGCCCGCGCCGAGATCGGGCGCCGGCGAGGCGGTGATCGTCAGGACGCCGCCAGCCTCTTGGAAGGGGTCGTGGGCCGATCCCACGGCCTGGTACCGTTCCGTTTCGTTGGCAAGGTGGTCGGACGGGCTGAAAGGAAAGCTGGTGCTCCACTTCGACGTGTCCAGCCGGTTCGCGCTGAACTCGTCGTCGAACGACAAATTGAAACCTGAGAGATTCGGCATTGAGTCCTCGTGCAGTCCGTAACGACCCATCGGTATATTATCAGATGATCACCATGAAGTGATAATGGTTGAAGATTTGTCAGTGAACGACAGGGCATGTCTCTTCTTGGAGAGCGCCAAGGCTGTTCAGCGCTGTGAATGCTTGCCCCAAGCGTCACCGGGCAGGCAGGCGTTCACGGTTCGGATAAGCGGTGCGGTGGACCGTGAAGCGGATCATGGCGAGGGTGACGGTGGCGCCGGACACCTCGGGCAGGCGCCCGTGACCCTTGGACAGGCACCGCCACCGGCCGAATGTTCCCGCAGCCACTCGCGGACGTGGCAGCACGGCAAACCCCTGGGTGCCCGGCATGCGGCAAAGTATGAGCGGCGTCAGGCCGAGCAAGACGCAGGCGAGCCGGATTGCACGCCGCTATGTTCCGATATCGTATAGATCCGCCTTAAAACCGGAACGACCTGCAAACAGTCCGCCGCCGCATCCAGCAAAGGCGAGAAAACGGTCGTGGCAGCCTCCAACCCCCTTGCCGCCGCGGAGGTCAGGCAGCCGCTAGTCCGGATGTCCTTTTCGCGGCCACCCCCCTTCGTCGTGCACAGGCAGCGGAGCGGACCCAATGCGGCCAACGTGGCAGCGAACAGCCCTGCGGACGATGCGGAAGCGCCGTTGCTCGGAGGAGCCGCCCCCTTCGGCGAACTCTGTTCCCGTCACCATAGGTTCCGGATTCATTCCGTTGCCGTCCGGCGACGTTTGGCAAGGCACTGCGGCAGACGCGCCACGGTTTTGTGCCGCGTCGCAATTTGTCGTGAATCCTCTCTTTACGCATCCTAAAAGAAACGGCAGCATGACGCCTGCTCGATTTTCAGGATATCCGGGGTTTTTGTACGTTGGGAACGTAATTTTGGACGGTAGCGAACATAGTAACGACTGGGCTTGTCCCGTTGCCTCAGTCGGTTCAGATGGTGCCGTGTTGCCGAGGAGCGGTCCCGGCTCCTCGCCGCATGCGGGGGAAAAAGAAGGCAGCCTGGCCGTGCCGTCCGATCTGCCGATCTCGGGCCAGCGCTGGATCGTCAAGGACATCCAGGACAGGACCATCGCGCTTGTCGCCATCATCCTCTGCCTGCCGCTCCTGGCGTCCATTGCCGCCGCGATCTGGCTGACCGAAGGAAGGCCGATCTTCTTCAGGCAGCGTCGTTCGATATCCTGAAATTCAGGACAATGAAGAACGCGGATCCCTCCGCGGGCGGCGCGAACCTCCAGCTCAC
This sequence comes from uncultured Acetobacteraceae bacterium, assembly GCA_964247175.1. Taxonomy (GTDB): domain Bacteria; phylum Pseudomonadota; class Alphaproteobacteria; order Acetobacterales; family Acetobacteraceae; genus CAHJXG01. Next base: position 2,092 of record CAXTUO010000282.1, read on the forward strand.
CACGCGCGGCGATGCCCGCGTGTTTCCCGTAGGAAGGATTCTGCGGCAGACGAGCCTGGACGAGCTTCCGCAACTCTTCAACGTGATGCGCGGCGACATGTGGGTGATCGGCCCGCGTCCGCATTCCCCGTTGGCCAAGGTGGCCGGTAGGACCTATGCGGAGGCGGTCGAGGACTACGCCGCCCGTTATCGCGTGAAGCCGGGCATCACGGGATGGGCGCAGGTGAACGGGTGGCGCGGCCCGACCGAGAAGATGGACCAAATCAAGAGCCGGGTTGCCTATGACCTGTTCTACATCGAGAACTGGTCGGTTTGGCTGGACCTGCGGATCCTCCTGAGGACGGCCTCCAGCCTGCTCCACGAAAACGCCTTCTAAAGGACGACAAGACCCGTGATTTCCGACGACAACCTCCCCGGTCCCGTGGCCCGGGATCGGACGCCGGCGGCCCTTCCGCGCCGCTCCGTACCTGCCACGCAGACGGCCCATGCGGCGGCCGAGGACGGAACGGCCGTGCCGGGCGTTGACCTGGCGACCCTGGCGGGAGGCCTGAAGCGCGGCGCTATGCCGGCGGGCCTCGCGGCCCTGCTGGCGACCGGCGTGGCCGGGGCGGTGCTGGCCTGGGTGCCGCCGTCATACCGCTCCGAGGCGACGGTGTTGGTGAGGACCCGGCCCGCGAACCTCCCGATCGAGGGCCTTTCGCCGCCGCCGCCGGCCACGGACGCCAGCGACGCCGAGCTCGCGACGGAGGTTGAAGCGTTCACCTCGGCGCCGGTGCTGGAAGACGTGGCGGCGCGGCTGCATCTCGATGCGGACCCCGAGTTCGGCGGGCAGCCGCGGCCCAAGGCCGACGCTGATTCGGCGTTTGGGCGCGCAGCCCACGCCACCGTCAGGTGGCTGGTCGGCGTGCGTGACTTCCTCCAGCCGTATGCGTTCGAGGACCCGCACCTCAAAACGAGGTCCAAGCTGTCAAAGGCGGTCGCCGTGTCCATCAAGACGGCGTCGCACACCGTTTCCGTCCAGGCGACCGCGCGCGACCCGTGGAAGGCGGCCGACATCGCGAACGCCGTCGCGGCGGCCACGGTGGGGCGCGAGCTTTCGGGCCGCGCGGAGTACAACCGGCAAGTCGAGGAATGGCTCGGCAAGCGCCTGGCAGACCTCAAGGACAGCGTTTCGCAGGGCGAGCAGAAGATCGAGCAGCTGCGCACGGGCATGGGACGCTTCGACGGGCAGGTCGGGACGATCTTGGGGGAGCAGCTTTCCCAGGTTTCGCGGGAGATGCTCGACGTGCGCGCGCAGCTCGCCGCAGCCCAGGCCAAGCAAGACGAGGTCGCCCGGCTCGGCAGCCAGCCGGACGGGTTGGCCCGGGCGGGGGACGTGCTGGCGTCGCCCACGGTGCACAGCCTGCGGAACCTGGAAGCCAAGCTGTCCACGGACATCGCGGCATCTGAGGGAAAGCTCGGGCCGCAGCACCCGCTACTGGCGTCGCTGCGCGCCCAACTGGCGGGCGTGCACGGGCGGCTCGCCGCGGAGGTGGACCGGATCAGCCGCGAAACCAGCAGCCGCGCGAGCCTCCTGCGCTCGCAGCTCGCCACCTTTGAGCGGACGCGGGATGACTTGCAGGCGCAGATCGAGCGGCAGGGCGAGCCAGCGGCAAAGCTGCGCGACCTGCAGCGCCACGTCGATGACGACCGGAACACCTATACCGCGTTCGCCATCTTCCGGGCCAAGGCGGACGGGCTGCCGCAGGTCGAGCGCCCGAGGCTTGAGATCCTTTCGCCGGCTGCGCCGTCCGCACTTCCGGCCTCGCCCAACCGCCCGGCCGTGCTTCTGGGGGCGCTGTTCGGCACGTTTGGGCTGGGCCTCCTGGCGTCCGTGGTGCGGGCCACCATCGACCAAAGGCTGCGGAGCAGCGAGCAGGTGAGCACGCTGTTCGGATTGGAAACCGCCGCGCTGATCCCGCGCGCGCCGAAGCGGCGGGGCAGGCGCGACCCGGCGGCGATCGCGCTCGACATGCCGGAATCGGCCCTCGCCGAGGCCGTGCGGCACCTCCACGCGTCCCTGACGGCCGACCGGGTCGGACGGTCGCCGTTCCGGGTGCTGGTCTGCTCGGCCCTGCCGTACGAGGGCAAGACGACGACCTCGCTGATGCTCGCCCGCCAGGCGGCCGCGGTGGGCGAGAAGACGCTGCTGGTGTCCCTCGACCTGCGGCGCGCCGAGGTGAAGCGGGAAGAGGACGACACCGAAGGGTATGTGTTCATCTCCCAGGAAGCGCGGAGCGGGCTGTCAAAGCTTTCCATCAGGCTGCACAAGCGTGACTCGCTGCGGGCGTTGTATCTGCCGGCCTTCTGGCAGCGTTTGCGCGATGCCTGCGAGGGCTACGACTTCATCGTGTTCGACACGCCGCCCGTCCTCCCGGTGTCGGACGCGAAGATGATCGCCCGCTTCGCCGACGCGCAGACGACGCTTCTTGTGGTGAAATGGGGCGCGACAAAGGCATCGGCCGTCGAGGAAGCGCTGCGGCAGCTCCGCTTGGCAGGGAGCCAAAGCCTGCGCATCGCCCTCACCCAGGTCGATCCGCGCGAGCAACTCGCCCCTTACGGCTACGGCGGCCCTGCGGCCCGGGCCGACGGCGGCCCGCAACGGCGCGCGGCGGCGTAGCAGCGATGCGGTCCGAGATGGGACGGCTTCGGAACATGGAGGGAGGTCCCGACAGACCCCGGGGCGGCGGCATGCGCATCCTGATGGTCAACCTGAGCTACGCCCCGGACGAGATCGGCGGTGCCGAGGTCGTGCTGCGCACGCTGTCCCACCTCCTGGTCGACCGCGGCTGCCATGTGTCGGTACTCTGCCTTTCGAGCCGGGGCAAGGACTGGGAGTACGACGACGGGGGCGTTCGGGTGCATTTCCTGGACGCGCATCCCATGGGCAACCAGATGATGAATCCGAACCGCAGGCTCCCGGACAAGGTCCTGTGGCAGGCGCTGGCGGAATACCGGGGATGGAGCCGCCGCAAGGTCGCCCGCGTCATCGAGCGGGAACAGCCGGATGTCGTGAGCACCCACAACCTTTTCGGCTTGTCGCTCAGCGCCTGGACGGCGGCCCGGGCCGCCGGCATCCCGGTGGTCCACACCCTGCACGGCTCCTCGCTGCTGTGCCCGTTCGGCACCATGCTGCGCGGCGACCGCTCCTGCGAGGAGCAATGCACGAGGTGCCGGTTGGCCACCACCCGGCAGCGGCTGTCGAGCGTGCTTCCCGACGCGGTGATTGCCAACAGCGCCTTTACTCTGGGACGCCATACCAGGGCCGGCTACTTCCGGTCCGCCCGTCAGCACGTCATCCCGAACGCCCCCGCCGCCCCGGGTCGGCCTCCGCGCCGGCCTCAACGACGCCGGCGAGGCCGCGTGGAAC
>CAXTUO010000283.1:0-5469 GCA_964247175.1 uncultured Acetobacteraceae bacterium
CCGTGGAACCCGTGCCATACGGATACGCTTCCAGGGTTATCGGCAAGCCTTGCGCCTGCGCCTTGGCCACCAGCCGCGCGCAACGCTCGACATCCGTCTTGCTGGAGCTGTTGAAGTGGCAGATGTGCATGTGCGCGCCCGTGGCGCCGGCGTAGCCGATCAGGCGGACATAGGCTTCGGCGGCGCTTTCCGGGTCGATGCGCGACATAAAGGCGACGTGGGTGAAGGTCGGCACGCCGTGCACCGCCGCGAGCTCGCACACCGCCGTGAGCTCCTGCACGCCGGCGCCGGGCGCGTAGGCGTTGAGGATGCCGATGCCGATGCCGCCCTCCTCCAGCCCGCGCCCGAGGCGGCCGAGGATGCCCGCCACCTCGGGGTCGCTCGCGACGTTTTCCACCCAGCGGCGGTCCCGCATGGCGCGGCCGAACGCTTCCAGCGAGGCTTCCTCGTTGGAGCCGGTCATGGCGCCGATGCGGGCAAAGGCCCAGTTGGCGGACGCGCCGTAGTTCAGCACCCGTCCCTGCGCTGCCTGACGCCGGTACCAGGCTGCCACCGGCATCACCCCCGCTTCCAGGTCAAGTGTCGTGGTCACGCCGTCGAAGGCCTGCATGCGGTCGGCGGGGATCGACTGGCCGTGCGCGTGCAGGTCGATGAACCCCGGCGCCACCACCAGCCCGGCGGCGTCGATGACGCGCTCGGCGCCGCCCAGTTCCGTTCCCACGGCGGCGATCCTGCCATTCAGCAGCGCCACGTCGCCCACGGCGTCCATCCCGCTCGCCGGGTCCACCACCCGGCCGCCGCGGATCACCAAGCCGCCCATGTCGTCACTCCGTGTGCTGAAAAGCCATCCCTGCCGCAGTGCAGGCAGTTAAGGCAGACTCCCGGATGACCCGCAAATCGAGCGCCGTTGCTGGCCCATGCCGGTTCATCGCAGTTTCTGGTTTTATAGTGAATCAACGCCGTGGTGCGGTTCTCGCTGCGCATAAACCCGGCCCTTTGGCGGCAGAGCGGGACGGGTCCGCAACTTGGCGGCGGATGGACATGCAGGCGCAGAGGGCGGTCCTGGCCCGCCCGGGCCAGGAGCGAGGCTTACTTGCGCCGGGGCAACCCGATCCAGCGCTGCTCGATGTAAAGGCCGAGGCAGACCACGGTGACAAACGGTATTCCGGCGATCACCAGGCGCTCGAACATCTCAAGCATCATCATCTTCTCCGGTCTCCTGCGGAGAGATATACCCCATGATGCGAAGCGCCAATAGCTCAATCAGCGCAGCCACCAACCCGCCGATGCCGACGGTCGCCGTGGTGGGGTGCAGGGCCGGGTTGAAGGAAGGGGCGACGATGGCGGCGGCGAACACGCCGATCGCCACGAGCTGCGCGCCGCTGGCGAGCATCTTGCAGCGTTCCAGGCGCACGTCGGGACGGCCGGTGCGGCCAATGAGCAGTCGGAGGATCATGCGTTCGTCCTTGTCCCTTTCCGTGGTCCCGCAGCACTCGTGTTAGCAGATTGTTCACTATTTGTTCCAGGAATTAATGCTTGGTCAAGTTGGTTTGAACGCGCACGTCCCGAAGCCAGGGCCTGCCGTCAGTAGGCCGACGAATGGCCGAAGGTCTTGAGCGCTTCCCGGATCTGCGCGGAGTCCGACTGCTCCAGGACATGCGCGGTCAGCCGCTGGCAGTCGCTGATCGTCGTGCCCCGGACGGCCTGCTTCACCCGCGGCACCGCGGAAGCGTTGGTGCTGAAGCTCCGCACCCCCAGGCCGAGCAGCAGCGGCGTCATCTCGGGGTTGGCGGCCATCTCGCCGCAGACCGACACCGGGATGCGATGCGGCGCCGCCCCCGAGATGGTCATCTGGATCAGCCGCAGCACGCCGGGATGCAGGGGGTCATACAGCTCCGCGACCTCCACCTCCCCGCGGTCCACGGCGAGGGCGTACATGCAAAGGTCGTTGGTGCCGATGGCGAAGAACTCGGCCTCCGCCGCGAGCACGTCGGCGCACAGGGCGGCGCCGGGCGTCTCGACCATGATCCCGAGCGGCGGCAAGGCGGCGGGCAGGGCGGTCCCGCGCTCCCGCAGACGGTCCGCCACGCCCCGGTAGATCGCCTTCGCCGCCCGGAGCTCGGCGACGTTCGTGACCATGGGCAGCAAAACCCGGACCGGCCCGGCGTTGGCGGCGCGCAGGATGGCGGCCAGCTGCGTTTCGAACAGGTCCGGCTGCCGCAGCAGGAGCCGGATGCCCCGCAGGCCGAGCGCCGGATTGCTGTCGATCAGTTCCGGCACCAGGCCCGCGGTGACGAGGGCCTCGATCTCCTTCTCGCCGCCCCAATCCAGGACGCGGATGGTGACGGCGTCGCCCGCCATCGTCTCGACGACGTTGCGCAGCGTCCGGGCCTGCTCGTCCTCCGTGGGCACCGTGTCGCGGTTCATGAACAGGAACTCGCTGCGCAGGAGGCCGATGCCGTTCGCGCCGGACTGCGCGATCATGGGCAGCTCGACCGGCAGCTCCAGGTTCGCCTGCAGGCTCACGGCCTCGCCGTCCAGGGTGATGCACGGGAGCCGGCGCAGGCGGCTCAGCCGCTGCCGGTCCCGCGCGAAGCTCGCCACCGCCCGGCGCGCGCCGGACAGGGTGGCGCTGTCCGGGTTCAGGATCACGGTGCCCACCACCCCGTCCACCACCGCCGTGACCCCGGCGTGCAGGCCCGACAGCAGCCCCGGCACCCCAAGCACCGAGGGGATGCCCAACGCGCGCAGCAGGATCGCGGTGTGCCCGTCCGTCCCGCCTTCCTCCGTCGCGACGCCGGCGATGCGCGCCGGGTCGATCAGCGCGGCGTCGGACGGGCGCAGGCTTTCAGCGATCAGCACGGCGCCCTGCACCGCCCCGGCAAAGGAGCGGAACGGCGCGCGGGTCAGGTTGCGGACCAGCCGGCGCCCGATCTCCCGCACCTCGTCGGCCTGCCGCGCCGCGTGCTCCTCCTCCGCCGCCGCCGCCGCGAGGGCGGCGGCAATGGCGTTCGCCTCCTCCATGACCGCGGTTTCGGCGGAAACGAGCCGGTCCCCGATGCGCTTGCGCGCCCCGCGGAGCAGCCGGGACGGGCCGAGCATCTGGATATAGGCGTCGAGCAGCGGCGCGATCTCGCCCTGGCTTTCCTCCGGCAGGACGACAAGGCGGCTGCGCAGCTTCATCAGCTGCTTGCGCGATTGCAGAACCGCGGCGTCCAGCCGCGCGCCCTCGGCCTCGATGTCGGACGCGTGGATCTTGTGCCGGGTCACCTGGGGCAGCGCTTCGGTGGTGCGGAACACCGGGCCGATAGCCACGCCCGCGCAGGCGGCGATGCCGAACAGGCGCCGCTCCGGCAGGGGGCCACCGCATCCACGTTGCGGGGGCGGGGGCGTGCCGTCAGTCCTGTTCATGGAACCCGGCTTCCACCAGGGCGGCCAGGGCATCGACCGCTTCCTTGGCGTCCCAGCCGTCCCCTTGCAGCTCGATGTCCGACCCTTTGCCGGCACCCAGCATCATGAGGCCCATGATCGACCGCGCCGAAACAACCTGCCCGTCGCGCACCACATCGACCGACGCGCCGTAACGCTCGGCCAGGGTCACGAACTTCGCGGCGGCCCGGGCATGGAGGCCGCGGGTGTTCGAGATGGTCACGGTTCGCGTGACCAGCGTGGGGCTGCTCGGCGGCGGCGGGTCGCTCACCGGCCTAGCCGCCGCAGGTGTTCGGCTTCTTGCATGATTGCAGGACGTGCGACGCCGCGGCGATGTATTTGCGCCCGGCCGTCTGCGCGCAATCGACGCACTCGCCGAGCGTCTGGCTCGACCGCACCTTCGCCAGCTTGACGAGCATGGGGAGGTTGACGCCCGAGATCACCTCGACCCCGTCCCGGCACATCATGGAGATCGCGAGGTTGCTCGGCGTCCCGCCGTACATGTCGGTGAGCAGCACCACGCCGTCCCCGGTATCGACCTGCGCGATGCTTTGCCGGATGCTGGAACGGCAGCCTTCCATGTCGTCGTCGGGGCCGATGCAGACCGTGGCGACGTTTCGTTGGGTGCCCACGACATGCTCCATTGCCAGACGAAGCTCGTCGGCAAGACGCCCGTGAGTCACCAGCACAAGGCCGATCATCGCGTTGTTCTATACCTTCCTGATCGAACCGGGCCTCAGCATCCCCGGCAACGCGGCATTGCCGGAAGACGCGCCCGGCGACTCCCCCCCGGAACCGCTGCTCTCAGCACGCCGGGCCGTTGCCAAGCCTTCCCGCTCCAGTTCACGATGCGTCACGGTCACGCGCCACTCCCTTTGCTCGGCCTCCATGCCAGATGGCGCAGGCAAGCTGCGGGCCAAGAGGTCCACGATATGCACGGAACGGTGCCGCCCGCCGGTGCATCCGACCGCGATTGTGGCATATTTCTTACCCTCTTGCACGAAACGCGGCAAAACGAGGGTCAGCAGGCTCCTCACGCCGTCCATAAAGCCTGCGAAGTCCGGGTCGGCCTCGATATAGGACGCGACCGCCTCGTCCAAGCCCGTCCGCGGGCGCAGCACCGGATCATAGTGCGGATTGCGCAGAAATCGCGCATCGAACACCATGTCCGCTTCGCGGGGCAGCCCCGCGGGAAACGCGAAGGAGATGAGCGACACCGCCATCCCTGGTTGCTGGACGCCGGTTTGCAGGTCGGGACGGAAGCGCGTCTCGATGAGCTTGCGGAGTTCGGCCAAGGGAAGGTCGGAGGTGTCGATCACCAGGTCGGCCTGCTCGCGGAGCGGCCGGGTCAGCTCGGCCTCCTCGGCGATCCCGTCGAGCACGCGGCCCCCCGGCGACAGCGGGTGCCGGCGCCGCGTTTCGGTGAACCGCCGGAGCAGCACCGTGTCGTCCGCCCAGGCATACACAAGCTCGGGCCGCAACTGAGGGTTATGGCACAGCGTCGCGAGGGTCGAGAGAACCAGGTCGGGGTCGAAGCCCCGGCTACGCGCGTCCAGCCCGATGGCCAGCGGACGCTCGCTGCGGACCACGAGGTCGGGAACCATGGTCAGCGGCGGGTTATCGACCGCCTCGTAGCCGAGGTCCTCCAGCGCCCGCAGGATCGAGGCCTTGCCGGCACCTGACAGGCCGCTCACCAAAACGACGCGCAGCACCGTCACGCGAAGGCCCCGGCGACTTGGCGCACCCGCTGAAGGGCGCAATCCAGCGCCAAGGCGACCCGCAAGGGCGCGGAGCATCCGGCTGGGTCGATGGACACAAGCGGCAGCGCCGTTGGCTCATGCCGGGCGGGGCTTGGCATCCGCGGCGCCTTGGCCAACTGGACGGCGAGCGCCAGCCGGACCTGCGTCACGAAGGGCCACCGCATGATGCCAAGCCCACGCACCTCCACCAAGCCCGCCAAGGGGGCCGGCGCCCACGCCAAGCCGTCCTCGATGCAAACCTGGTCGTCCGCGACAAGCGCAAATCCGTGATGGAGCAAGC
>CAXTUO010000284.1:0-5466 GCA_964247175.1 uncultured Acetobacteraceae bacterium
AACGCCCGGCTGGAGTTCCAGCGCTACGAGAACCTGGGGCGCTCCTCGCCCTCCTTCCTGGCGTCGGAGCGCGAAAAGCGCGTCGCGGCCAACATGATGGCCAACGCCCGCCTGTCGCAGGCCCAGCGCCAATACGCGCTGGCGCTGTCGCAGCAGAACTACGGCACCTTGTCCGCCGACGCGGACGGCGTCGTGGTCGCGTTGCCGGTCGAGGTCGGCCAGGTGGTGTCGCCCGGCCAGACCGTCATGACCGTGGCGCAGACCGCGGAAACCGAGGTGCTGGTCGATCTGCCGGAGAACCGCCTGCCTGAACTGCGCGCGGCGGACGAGATCGCGGTGGTGCCGTGGTCAAACCCGTCCCAATCCTTCGCCGGCCGGGTGCGGGAGGTTGCGGCGCGGGCCGACCCGGCCAGCCGCACCTTTGCCGTCCGCATCGCCGTGCAGGCGCCGGGCGAGCAGTTGGCGCTGGGCGGCACGGCCACGGTGCGCCTCACCGGGCGCGGCGCCGGGCCGGTCGCGATCCTGCCCGCTTCCGCCCTGGGCGACTGCGGCGGCAAGCCCTGCGTTTGGGTGCTCGATGAGCGGCAGAACCGTGCGGCGCCCCGCCCGGTCACGGTTGCGGCTTACCAGGAAGACCACGTCGCCATCGCCTCCGGGCTTCAAGCGGGTGAGCAGGTGGTGACGGCGGGGGTGACGCAGCTTGATCCCGCCTTGACCGTGGTGGCCTGGGGGGGAGCGCAACGATGAACCTGTCCGCCCTCGCGCTGCGCCACCGCACGCTGACCTGGTTCGCCATGCTGGCCGTGGCGGCGGCGGGCGTTTGGGCCTACTTCCAGCTCGGCCGGGCGGAGGACCCGCCGTTCACCATCAAGAACATGGTGGTGGTCGCCAACTGGCCCGGGGCCTCCGCCGAGCTGATGGCGCGCGAGGTCACGGACCGGATCGAGCGCAAGCTGCAGGAACTGCCGTTCCTCGACCACGCGGACACCCAGACCAAGCCCGGCAACAGCACCACGGTGATCACGCTGCGCGACGACACCCCGCCGCGGCGCACGGCGGAGCTGTGGTACCAGGTCCGCAAGAAGCTGGCCGACCTGGCGCCCAGCCTGCCGCCGGGCGTGCAGGGGCTGACCTTCAACGACGAGTTCGGCGACGTGTTCGGCCTGGTGTACGCGCTCACCGGCGACGGCTTCACCCTGCCGGAGCTGAAGCATGTGGCAGAGGACGTGCGGGAGCGCCTGCTTTCCGTGCCCGGCGTCGCCAAGGTCCAGTTGCTGGGCCAGCAGGACGAGCGCATCACGGTCGAGTTCAGCCCCCGGCGCTTGGCGCAGTTCGGCCTGTCCATGCAGGACGTGACGGCCTCGGTGGCCCGGGAAAACAGCGTGGTCGCCGGCGGCTTCGTGGAAACGGCGCGCGACCGCATCTTCGTGCGCACCGGCGCCGGGATCGACGGCGCGGAGCAGTTGAAGCGCCTGCCCTTGCAGGCCGGCGGGCGGCTGGTGCCGCTGGGCGACGTCGCGACGGTTACGCGCGGCACCGTCGATCCCCCGGTCTCGGCCATGCGGTTCAAGGGCAAGCCCGCGCTGGGCGTGGCAATCTCGATGGCCGACGGCGGCAACCTGCTCGACCTCGGCCGCCGGGTGGAAGCGCGGCTGGCGGAGGTGGCGCCCAGCTTGCCGCTCGGCGTGCAGATGGGCCGCGTGCACGACCAGGCGGAGGTGGTGGCGGCCGACGTGGGCGACTTCCAGGAAAGCTTCTTCGAGGCACTGGCCATCGTGCTGCTGGTGTCCTTCGCAAGCCTCGGCTGGCGCACCGGCATCGTGGTCGCCATCAGCGTGCCGCTGGTGCTGGCGGGCGTGCTGGTGGGCATGAAGATCCTGGGCATCGACCTGCAGCGCATCTCGCTCGGCGCCATGGTGATCGCGCTCGGCCTCCTGGTGGACGACGCGATCATCGCCGTGGAAACCATGTCGGTGAAGCTGGAACAGGGCTGGGACCGGCTGCGCGCCGGCAGCTTCGCCTACACCTCGACGGCGTTCCCCATGCTGACCGGCACGCTGGTCACGGCGGCGGGCTACCTGCCCATCGGCCTCGCGCAGTCCAGCACCGGCGAGTACACCCAGGACATCTTCCGCGTGGTCGGCATGTCGCTGGTGCTGTCCTGGTTCGTCGCCGTGCTGTTCGTGCCGCTGCTGGGCGCGCGCCTATTGCCGGAGAACCGCGCCCATGCGGGCCACGACGTGTACGGCACGCGCGCCTACCGCGGGGTGCGCCGGGTCGTCGGCTGGTGCGTGCGCCGGCGCTGGGTGGTGATCGCCGCGACCGTGCTCGCCTTTGTCGCCGCGGTGGTGGGCTTCACCCGGGTGCCGCAGCAGTTCTTCCCGAACTCTGACCGGCTGGAGGTCATCATCGACATGCGCCTGCCGGAAGGCAGCGCCTACGCCGCGACGGCGGCGGAGGTCACGCGGCTCGATGCCGTGCTGGCCGCCGACCCCGGGGTGAAGTCCTGGGTCGATTACGTCGGCAGCGGCGCCCCGCGCTTCTTCCTGGCCTCCGCCCCGGAACTGGAGAACGCGAACTTCGCCCAGGTGGTCGTCAACATGCGGTCCATCCCGGCGCGGGAAGCCACCCTGGCCCGGCTGCACGCCATGTCCGACAGCGGCGCCTTCCCCGACGTGCGGATGCGCAGCGGCCGGCTGGAGCTGGGGCCGCCGGTCGGCTATCCCGTGCAGTTCCGCATCCTCGGCCCCGACCCGCTCGTGCTGCGCGGCGTGGCCGACCTGGTGCGGGCGCAGATGCGCGCCAACCCGCACTTGCGCAACGTCGGCGACAGTTGGGGCAACGCCGCCAAGTCCGTGCAGGTTGATGTCGATCAGAACAAGGCCCGGCTGCTCGGCCTGAGCAGCGAGGACGTATCGACCGCCCTGCAGGCCGTGCTGCAGGGCGTGACCCTGACCCAGTACCGTGAAGGCACCGACCTGATCCCCGTGCTGGTCCGCGCCACGGCGTCCGAGCGCGGCAACCTTTCGGAACTGGCGGAGCTGCCGATTGCCGCCGGCGGGCGCACCGTGCCGCTGGGCCAGGTGGCGCGCATCTCCTACGGCATCGAGGCGCCGACGGTGTGGCGCCGCAACCGGACGCCGATGCTGCTGGTCCGCGCCGACATCGCGGACAACACCCAGGCGCCGGTCGCGACCGCGCAGGTCCTGCCGACGCTGGCGTCGATCAAGGCCGCGCTGCCCCCCGGCTACGCGATCGAGACGGCCGGCGCCGTGGAGGAAAGCGCCAAGGGCCAGGCTTCGGTGAACGCGGTCATGCCGCTGATGGTGTTCGTGATGGTGGCGCTGCTGATGCTGCAGCTGCAGAGCTTCGGCCGGGTGGCGATGGTGATCCTGACGGCGCCGCTGGGCCTGATCGGCGTTTCTGCGGCGCTGCTGCTGACCGGCGCGCCGTTCGGCTTCGTCGCCACCCTGGGCTTCATCGCGTTGGCCGGGATCATCATGCGCAACTCGGTGATCCTGGTGGACCAGATCGACGCCGACGCGCGGGCAGGCCTGCCGCTGGCCGAGGCCATCGTGGAAGCCACGGTACGCCGGACCCGCCCCATCGTGCTGACCGCCGCCGCGGCGATCCTGGCGCTGGTGCCGCTGGCGTTCTCGGTGTTCTGGGGTCCGATGGCGATTGCGATCATGGGCGGGCTGGTGAGCGCCACGGCGCTGACGCTGTGCTTCGTGCCGGCGCTGTATGCCGTCTGGAACCGCGTCGGACGGGTGCCGGTGCGGGTGGACGCGGATGCGTCCGCGATGGCGTCCAGCAAGGTTTACCAGGCTTAGCGTTGTGTGTGGCCATGTGGGGCCCGTTTAGGCCGGGCCGGCATCAGCTTGGACCAGAACCCCTTCGTCAAACCGCAAACAGCCGCGGGGTTTGGCGTGAGGCAGGAAAGCAGGCTTGCTCCGGTCGGACTTGCGGCCTTGGTTCGGCTGGGTGGCATCATGGCGTGCCGCTTCGGGCCGTGTTGGGGGGAGAGTTGATGAGCGACCTGTATGACCGCGACTTCTACGCTTGGGCCAATGAACAAGCGGGCTTGCTGCGCGAGGGCCGCCTGTCCGGCGCCGATGTCGCGAACATCGCCGAGGAGATCGAAAGCTTGGGCCGGAACGAAAAGCGTGAACTGCGCAGCCGGCTCAGTGTTCTGCTCCTACATCTGCTGAAATGGCGGCACCAGCCGGCCCGTCGCAGCCGGTCCTGGGAACTCTCGATTGCCAACGCGCGCAACGACTTGGCCGAGCATCTGGCGGACAGCCCCAGCCTGCGGGCGATGCTGCCCGAAGCCGTCGCGTCTGCTTACCGCCGCGCCCGGCTGCACGCCGAGCAGCAAACCGGTTTGCCGGCCCAGGCGTTCCCAACCGAGTGCCCCTGGACATTCGACCAGGCGATGACGGAGGAACTTCCTGGCTCGGCTCGGGACGAACCGTGATGGCAGCCTCAGCGTCACTGGTTGAAAACGGGCGTCAGGGAAGCCAATCCCAGCCGCTTTGCTGCCTCATGATGCTGGGTCGCGAACCGTCTCAAGTGTCGGCGGGACTGCGAGACCCGGCCTCGATCCGGTAAAGCGCATGGTAGCGCGTCCTCCGGGCGGCGCGGGCGGCCTCCGGAGCAGCCGGCGCCACCTGCTCCTCCATTGGCGGCGGCGTGCACAGGGCCGTCACCGACCCGGCGCCACCGGCCAGCATCGCCAACCGCGCCGCGCCCAGCGACGCCCCCAGCACGGCGCCGCGCGGGCGCAGCAGCGGCAGGCCCAGCACGTCCGCCAGCATCCCCGCCCAGAACCGGCTGCGCGATCCGCCGCCGACCAGCGCGCAGTCCCGCAAATCCACGCCTGCTTCTCGCACCACGTCGAGGCCGTCCGCCAGCGAAAAGGCGACGCCCTCCAGCACGGCGTAGGTCAGCGCCTCCGCCCCATGGTTCGGGCGCAGGCCGGCGAACAGGCCGGTCGCGTCGGGATCGTTGTGCGGGGTGCGCTCGCCGCTGAGATAGGGCAGGAAGATCGGCGCGTCCCGCCGCCACTCCGCGGACGCTGCCCGGGCCGCGACCCGGCTCAGCAAGGCATCGATGTCCGTTTGGCCCAGCGCGTCCGCCATCCAGGACAGCGCGGATGATGCCGACAGCGTGACCGACATGACGTGCCAGCGGTCCGGCAGGGCGTGGCAGAAGGCGTGCAACGTCCGCTCCGGCCGGGCTACCAGCCGGTCGGTCGCGGCGAACACCACGCCCGAGGTGCCGAGCGACAGGAACCCGGCGCCCGCCGCCACCGCGCCGATGCCCACGGCCGACGCCGCGTTGTCCCCGGCGCCGCCCGCCACCACCACGCGCCGTCCCGCCAGTCCCCATTCCGCCGCCAGCGCCGGGCGCAGCAGGCCGGACACGGCGGACCCCTCCACCAGCCGCGGCATGTGCTGCCGCCCG
>CAXTUO010000285.1:0-5457 GCA_964247175.1 uncultured Acetobacteraceae bacterium
CGAAGGCCAGCGTCTGCAGCTCGGTCTTCAGCGCGTCCATGCCGATCCGCTCGGCGAGCGGCGCGTAGATCTCCATGGTTTCCCGGGCCGTACGCATCCGGCGCTCGGGGCTTTGCACGTAATGCAGCGTCCGCATGTTGTGCAAACGGTCAGCCAATTTCACCAGCAAGACGCGGATGTCCTTGCTCATGGCAAGAACCAGCTTGCGGAAGTTTTCCGCCTGTTTGGTGCGATCCGACTGCAGTTCCAGCCGGGTCAGCTTGGTGACACCGTCCACCAGCCCGCCGATGGCCGGGCCGAACTGCCGCTCCAACACGGGAAGCGTGACCGAGGTGTCCTCGATGACATCATGCAGCAAGGCGGTCGCGATGCTCGCGGTATCCAGGCGATATCCTGCCAGAATATCCGCTACCGCAAGGGGATGCGTGATGTAAGGCTCGCCGTTTTCCCGGGTCTGCTGCCCATGGGCCTGCGCGGCAAGCGCGTATGCCGCATCGAGCAAACCCGTATCTGCCTTGGAATCGTAGGCTAGTATTTTCCCAGTCAGCCTGGACCGGCATTCAAGCAGGCTGCCGGGCTTGGATGGGTCGGACCGGGCATCGGATGATGCCGAGCCGTCAGGCGCGCGGACGGGGCGCGGCGCACGACCCATCATGGCCGGCCCCCGTTCGTGGAACTGGGTCTAACGGCGCGAACGGCCGCCAAGCTCCGCCTCGATCGCTGCCTCGATGTCATCCGGCGAAAGATCGCCAACCGGCATCGCCGAGGTTTCCTCTTCCGCCGAAACATCTTGCAGGCCAAAGATGTTCTGGTCCGTCGGGATCAGGTCCAACACCTCTTCATCCGCGGGTTCCGGCTCCGGCGAGCGGGACAGCGACTTGATGAGATCCTGCTCCAGGAGGGGCAGCGCGACTGTTTCCTCGGCGATTTCGCGCAACGCCACGACCGGGTTCTTGTCGTGGTCGCGGTCGATCGTCAGCTCCTCGCCGCGGCTCAAGTTGCGGGCGCGCTGGGCGGCGAGCAGGACAAGCTCAAACCGGTTCGGAACTTTTTGAACGCAATCTTCTACGGTCACGCGCGCCATGCGTCCAGCCTCCGCCGTTGATATCGGTTGAACATTCCATTTAAGCGAAGGCTACGCATTCAGCAAGAGCCGGTTACAACACCTGAACAGGTTGGCCCGGTACCGCTTTCCGCATCGTGGCAACGCTCAGGTGGAGCACGGGATGCGTCCAGTCCGGCCGCACGTCCTCAAGCGGGGCCAGCACGAAGGCGCGGTCCTGCAACCGCGGATGTGGCAAGACGAGCTTCGGTGTCGCTACGACCCGGTCGTCCATCGCCAACAGGTCAAGATCCAAGGTCCGCGCCGCATTCGGCACGCCGCGCACCCGGCCCGCCTCTGCTTCGATGGCGTGCAACATCTCCAACACGCGGCAAGGCTCGGCGGTGCCGCTCAGCCAGGCCGCGCCGTTGACGAAGCGCGGCTGATCCGACGCGGGGACCGGCTGAGTCGCGAACCAGCGCGACACCCTCCGCAGCTCAAGGCCGGGCAAACGCCCAAGCTGCGTGACCGCCCATTGGCAGGTTTCGAGCGGCGTCCGCCCCTCGACCGAGGCAAGGTTGGCGCCAATTGCAACCAGGATCGTCTGGAACATCCCGCAAGCGTCCTCTCAAGACTTGACCGTTCACGCGGCGGGCGTCATCCCGCTTGGGCATGAAAGACCAGACATTCCGCGTGTCCAATGCCGATTGAGCAGCCCCCGCGCGACTGCCCGCTCTGTCCCCGGTTGGTGGCCTACCGCCATGCCAACCAGGAAAGCCACCCCGACTGGTTCAACGGTCCCGTCCCAAGCCTCGGCGATCCCAACGCCTCGATCCTGGTCGTCGGCATGGCGCCCGGCGTCAAGGGCGCGAACCGCACCGGGCGCCCCTTCACCGGCGACCATGCCGGCATCCTGCTCTACGAGACCTTGACCCGCTTCCACCTGGCAACCGGCACGTATGACGCCCGTCCGGACGACGGCATGCAGCTCCACGGCTGCCGCGTGGTGAACGCCGTGCGCTGCGTGCCGCCCGCCAACCTGCCGCAGCCCGTCGAGGTCCGCACCTGCAACCGCTTCCTCGCCGCGGAGCTGAAAGCCCTGCCAAAGCTGCGGGCCGTGCTGGCGCTTGGCGTCCTGGCCCATGCCGCCGTCCTGCGCGCTTGCGGCCTCCCTGCGGCCCGCGTCCGTTTCCAGCATGGGAGCGTGACCGAGTTGCCGGACGGCTTGCTGCTGGCGGACAGCTATCACGTTTCCCGCTACAACACGAACACCAGGCTGCTGACGCGCGAGATGTTCGAGCAGGTGGTATCCGACCTCGCGACGCGGGTCGCAGGCAAGCCGCCGGCGCCTTAAGCCCGGCTCACCGCCGCTTGGATCGCGGCGGCGAGGCGTCCGCGGTCCGGCTCGTCGCTCGAACCAAAGGTACTGGCGATGGCCCCGTCCCGCCCGATCAGCACCTTGTTGAAGTTCCAGTCCGGCTCCCACCGCCGCTGCTCGCGCACCCAGCGGTAAAACGGCGACGCATTGGCACCGCGCACGTGGCCGAGGCCGGCCATGGGGAAATCGACTCCGAACGTCCCCTCGCAGAACGCCTTGACCTCGCCGTTCGACCCGCTTTCCTGGCCAAAGTCCTGGCTGGGCACCCCGATCACCGCGAACCCCTGCGGCGACAAGCGCCGGTGCAGGGCTTCCAACTGGCGGTACTGCGGCGTGAAGCCGCAGAAAGAGGCCGTGTTGACGACCAGCAGCACCTTGCCCTGGAACTCCGCCAGCCGCAGCATGCTTTCGTCGATGGACGGGAACTCGAACGACCATGCCGTGGCGGACGCCGGCCCTGCCGCCATGCCGGCCAGCGCCACGCCGCCGATCAACGCCGCCCGTCGCGAAATGCCCATGCTGCCCATCTCCTGCATTGCTGCGTTGCATTTGGGCAACGCGCCGGCTGGAGCAACGGTCAACCCTTCTCCCGCATCAGCCGGGCCTTGTCGCGCTGCCAGTCGCGTGCCGCGATGGCCTGCCGCTTGTCCTGCTTCTTCCGGCCCTCGCCCACGCCCAGCAGCACCTTCGCCACGCCGCGGTCGTTGAAATGGATCTGCAGCGGCACCAGCGTCAGCCCATCCCGGGTCGAGGCGCCGATCAGCTCGCCGATCTGCTTGCGCTTCAGCAGCAGCTTGCGCGGCGCCCGCGGCTCGAACCGGGACAGCACGCCGGCCTGGTACTCCGGGATGTAGCAGTTGAACAGGAACAACTCGCCTTCCCGCTCCCCCGCCCAAGCCTCGGTCAGCGTCGCGCGGCCGTGGCGCAGCGACTTCACCTCCGGGCCGCGCAGCACCAGCCCGGCCTCCATCGTTTGCTTGATCGTGTAGTCGAACCGCGCCTTCCGGTTCTGCGCGGCGATGCCATGCGAGATCAGGCCCGACTTCTTCTTGGTCTTGCTGTCCGCCACGCGGCCCGGTCCTAGTTCAGCAACCCGGCTTCGAGCATCGCCGTCCGCACCTGCGCCCGCGTGGCGTCCGACACCGGCGCCAGCGGCAGCCGGCAATGGCCGCTGCCGTGGCCCATCAGGCTGGCGCCATACTTCACCGGACCAGGGTTGCTTTCGGCGAACATCGCATCGTGCAGCGCGAGCAGCCGGTCCTGGATCGCCATTGCCCGCTCGGTTTCGCCACCCTGCCAGGCCCGATGCATCTCGCTGCACAGCCGGGGGGCGATGTTGCCGGTCACGCTGATGCAGCCATGGCCGCCGGCGGCCAGGAACGCCAGCGCCGTGTGGTCCTCCCCCGACATCTGCACGAACCCGGCCCCGCACGCGCGCCGGGTGTGCAGGGGCCGGGCAAGATTGGCGGTCGAGTCCTTGACGCCCACGATGTTCCGGTGCCCCGCCAGGTGCGCCATGGTCTCGACGCTCATGTCCACCACGCTGCGCGACGGGATGTTGTAGATGATGATGGGCAGGTCAACCGCATCGGCGATGGCGGTGAAGTGCAGGATCATGCCCTGCTGCGTCGGCTTGTTGTAGTAGGGCGTCACGACCAGCACGGCGTCGGCCCCCGCAGCCTTGGCGTGCCGGGTCAGCTCGATGGCCTCTGCCGTGCTGTTCGACCCGGCGCCGGCGACCACCGGCACCCGCCCAGCCGCCACCTCCACCGCGATCTCGACCACGCGGCGGTGCTCGTCATGGCTGAGGGTCGGGCTTTCCCCAGTGGTGCCCACCGGGACGATGCCGTGGGTGCCTTGCTGGATCTGCCAATCGACAAAGGCGCCGAACGCGGCCTCGTCCACTGCGCCGTCGGGGCGCATGGGCGTGATCAGGGCGACATACGATCCTTTGAACAATGGGTTGGACATGGCGGGCCTCGGGGACGAACGGGGATCGCGAACCTAGGCACATGGGGGATGCGCCGCAAGGCTGCCTTGCGCTAGAAGCCATCATGCGCCGCACCGTGCTCCTGTTCGTGCTGGGCCTCTCCCTGCCGGTCCGCGCCGCCGCGCAGGACATCATGGCCGCGGTCAAGCTGGAGCATTGGGCGGAGGCCGATGCCCTCGCCAACGCCTCGCCCGACCCGCTGGCCCGCAAACTCGTCTTGTACTTCCGCCTGCTCACCCCCGGTGCTGCCAGTATCACCGAACTCGCGAACTTCATCGCGGATAACCCCGCCTGGCCGCAGCAGGCGTTGCTCGGCCGCCGGCTGCAGGAAGCATTCGCCGCGGACAGCGACGACGCAGCGACCATCGAGCGTTGCCAGCGGACATCGGCCGCAACCCAGCCAGCCGTCGTCTTGCTGCGCTGCGCCGACGCCCTGGGCCGGGCCGGCCGCCAAGCCGAGGCCGAGCAGGACGCCCGTGCGGCCTGGGTCAAGGACGTGGACCCAGCCGGCGAACCCGGCTTCATCCGCGCCTGGGGCCATGCGCTGACCGCCGATGACCAGTGGCAACGCTTCGACCGGCTCGCCTGGACCGACTCCGGCCTGCCGGGCAGCCCCGCGGCGCGTCAGGCCGTCCGGGTCCACCCTGCCAACCGTCCGGCCGCGGAGGCCCGGCTGGCGCTGCGGCGGGACGACCCGTCCGCCCCCGCGCTGGTTGCGGCGCTTCCTCCCCCGGTGCGCGCCGACCCCAGCCTCGTCCTCGATCTCGCCAAATGGCACCGCCGCGCGAACCAGGACCGGGTCGCGCTGGCTGTCTGGATCAAGGAAGCCGGCCCCGCGGAGGCCGCCGCCTCAGACGACCGCCGGCCGGCGTTCTGGGACGAGCGCAACCTCCTGGCCCGGCGGATGCTGCGCGCGGGCGACCCGGCCGCCGCCTATGCCTTGGCCAGCAGCCACCGCCAAACCGGCGAGGCCGCAATCGACGCGGAGTTCCTGTCCGGCTGGATCGCGCTGCGCCGGCTGCAGCAGCCGGACGTGGCGGCCCGGCA
>CAXTUO010000286.1:0-5435 GCA_964247175.1 uncultured Acetobacteraceae bacterium
GGCATGGACGAGCACGCGGTCCTGGTGTTCCCGGCGCAGCGGATCACCGACGAGCAGCAGAAGGCCTTTTCGCTGAACTTCGGCGCGCTGGAGGAAACCGCCGGCGGCAACGTGACACCCGCGGACCAGCGCCGGCTCGACCCGCAGATGGCCGACGTGTCCAACCTCGACCAGCACGGCAAGCCGCTGGCCCGCGACGACCGGCGCCGGATGTTCAACCTCGGCAACCAGCTCTGGCATTCCGACAGCTCGTTCCGCGCGACGCCTGCGAAATACTCGATCCTGTCGGGGCGCGTGGTGTCCACCTCCGGCGGCAACACCGAGTTCGCCGACATGCGGGCCGCCTACGACGCGCTGGACCCGCGGACCCGGGAGGAGGTGGAGGACCTGGTCTGCGAGCACTCGCTGATGTTTTCCCGCGGCGCCCTCGGCTTCGACGCGCTCACCGCGGAGGAGCGGGCGATGTTCGCGCCGGTGCGGCAGCGCCTGGTGCGCACGCATCCGAAGACCGGGCGCCGGTCGCTGTACCTGTCGTCGCACGCCGGGAGCATCGTGGGATGGCCGGTGCCGGAAGCGCGCGCTTTCCTGCGCGACCTCAACGAGCACGCGACGGAGCCGCGGTTCGTTTACGTGCACCGCTGGCAGCCGTTCGACCTGGTGATGTGGGACAACCGGCAGACCATGCACCGCGTCCGCCGCTTCGACGCGGGCCAGGTGCGCGACATGCGGCGCACGACGGTGGCGGGCGACGGGCCGACATACCAACAGGCCGCGGCGGCGTAGCGGCGCCGGGGCCTGACTGTTGCGGCTTGCGCTCAATCCACGGCCGGGCAGGCGCTCGCAGGCTTGACCATTTCTGGTGATGACTTCGGAAGAAGCGCTGGGCTGTCCAGGGCTCCGCCGATACAGACGCTGCCCTCCACCTTTCTCGAGCAGCGGCCTGGTTTGCAAAGGAGACCGGGGCCGGGCGATGCCTATGACGATGCCATATGTGAAAGCTTCTTCGCCACGCTGGAATGCGAGCTGCTGGAGCGGCGCCGGTTCGCCTCACAAGCCGAGGCTCGCATGGCCTGCTTCAGCTTCATCGAAGGTCGGTACAATCGTCCGCCCCAACGCACATCTTCCTACATTGCTGATGGGAACAGGTTTTACTGGGCTGGGACCGATACCGCGGGGTGTCCAGGGTTGTTTCGAGCGCCCCAAGCGACGTTTTGCGCGGCCGACCCTTCCAGGTGATACGACGGGAAGCCGCGCGCTTCGGTGCAGGCCGACAGGATGCGAACCACCATAGGCCCGTTATTGACTGACTGACCACTCTCCTATGCTGTAGGAGGTGATTGGACGCGATGGCGATGGCGAGACCCAGGAGCGACGAAAGGCGGACCGCGATCATGGCTGCGGCGATCAAGGTCATCGCGGCACAGGGCCTCAGCGCGCCGACGGCCACGACTGCCAAGGAGGCCGGGGTTTCCAACGGCTCGTTGTTCACCTACTTCGAGACCAAAACTGAGTTGCTGAACCAGCTTTACGTCGAGCTGAAGGCGGAGATGGCTTCGGCCGCCTTGGACGGCCTTCCGACCGAGGCCGACGTTCGTGACCAGTTACGCCATGTCTGGACCGGTTGGTTGCAATGGGCGATGGCCTCTTCCGAGAAACGCAGGACCCTCGCCTGTTTGGGGGTGTCGGACGAGGTGACCACCGAAAATCACCAGGCTGTGCGTCAGTCGCAGGCTGAAGTCGTAGCGCTCCTGGAGCGAAGCCGCGCGAACGGGCCTATGCGCGATGCCCCGCTGATGTTCGTCGCCTCGCTGATGACCGGACTCGCGGAAGCGACGATTGACTTCATGGCGCGCGATCGCGCCCACGCGGAGAAGCATGCGGCGGCGGCGTTCGAAGCGCTCTGGCGCATGGTCGCCTGACCTCCATTTGACCTTTAAAAGAGTGACTGGACAGACAAGTATGAGCAGCGGAACCCGACACACGGCAAATGGCAAGACCTATATCGTCACTGGTCCGACCTCCGGCATCGGTCGCGCCACGGCGTTGCGGCTGGCGGAGCATGGAACGGTCGTGCTGGTCGGCCGGAACCGCGAAAGACTTGCCGAAATGAAGAACCCCATCGAACGCGAGGGCCGGCAAGTGACCGCGGTCGTGTGCGACCTGTCGGATCTCGCGAGCGCGCGGCGGCGGAGATCGCCGCGTTAGGTCTTCCGACCGCGGGCCTGCTCAACAATGCGGGCATCGTGCAGACCCGCCCTACGAAGAGCGCGCAGGGCTGGGACATGACCTTCGCCACGAACTACCTCGGCCCGATCGCACTGACCGAAGCCCTCGTGCCGCATCTTGCAGGCGGAGCCCATGTCGTCTTCGTCGCCTCCGCCGTGGAAAACCCTGAGCACGGACCCGCCCAGGCGGTCTGCTTTCGCGGTGGGCGCTTCATATCCGTCGAGGCGGGCGCGCGCGGCGAACGGGAGCCCGGCAGCTCAAAACAACCGGGCACGGATGCTTACGCGACATCGAAACCGTGCGTGCTCGCGGCGATGTTGGCCTTCGCCCGTGAGACGCCGCTTTCTGTGCGGGTGCTGGGCAGCCATGAGATGTTCTGCTTGCCCGCCGGACAGGCCACCACGGCGGACCTTCGACGTCGCCGAAGCCGCTGGGTTCGGCTTGGCCAACCGCGTCCTGCCCGGCCCTGACCTGCTCGGCGCCGCTTTGGCCCTTCATGGCCGTCGGAAGCGGTGGAACCCGCTTGCGCTTGCCTCCGTTTCGACGTCAGGGTTACATGCTGTAACATAAGCGGGTCGATGCGCCATGGATGAATCATTGCCTGACCTTGGTGAGCTGGAGCTGGAGGTCATGCAGCTCGTGTGGGAGGCAGGCGAGATCACTGCCGATCAGGTCCGGGAACGCTTGAGCCGCAAGCCAAAGGAATCGACGGTGCGGACGGTTCTCCGACGGTTGGAGGGCAAAGGCTACGTCACCCATACGGTTGATGGCCGGACGTATATCTTCCGCGCCGCCGAAGCGCGCCAAGACGTTGCCGCCAGGGCCGTGAAGCGGATCGTCGGCTGGTTCTGCAACGGCTCGGTGGAGGAGGTGCTCGTCGGCATGGCGGATGCGCGCATGCTGGACCCGCAAACCCTGAAGCTGCTTGCCGAGCGGATCGAGGCAGCGAAGGGCGGCCGGTGATGCTCGACATTCTGGGACAGGCGGCGCTCCGCACCCTGCTTCTCGCTGCCATCGTCCAACTCGGCCTCTGGCTGCTCCGCATCAGGCGGCCGCAATTGCGCCTTAGCGCGTGGACGGTTGTCCTCGCAGCCTCGCTCGCCATGCCGGCTCTGCAACGGGCCACCCCCCTCCGACTGCCCGTACCGCCGAACCTTCCCGGCGCAGCCTCCATCGAGGCCGCCGGCCCGCAACGGCAAGCGTCCGCGTCTCAAGCGTCCATGCCAGCATCCGATGAGGACGTCACGATACCGACCACGGCCATGCCGTGGCTGGAAGCCTTTTACCTCCTGGTCGGCGGCATCTTGTTGTTGCGGTTGACCATCGGGATCGCCCTTTCATTGCGGTTGCTGGGCAAGGCAGCACCGGTTCACCCGGACTGGGCAGCGGATACCCATGTCCGGATCAGCCGCGATGTCGTGGCGCCTGTGACGGTCGCCAATGTTGTCCTGCTGCCATCGGATGCCGTGAACTGGCCCGCGGCCATGCGCGAAGCCGTCCTGGCCCATGAGCGTGCGCACATTGCACGCTGGGATTTTGCGATGCTTCTGGCCTCGCAAGTCAACCGGGCGGTGTTTTGGTTCAGCCCTTTGTCATGGTGGCTGCATCGCCGGCTGGCGGCACTTGCCGAACTTGCCAGCGACGACCAGGCCATGGAGGCCACCGGCGACCGCCCCGGCTACGCCGAGGTCTTGCTCGAGATGGGCCGCCGCTCGGGTCCGCAGTTGCGGGGACTGGCGATGGCGCGCCCCGCGACATTGGTATGCCGGATCGAACGGATCCTCTCGGGTCGCGTGACAACGAACCCTGTGCGCCCGATCCAGCAGTTAGTCCTCGCGGTAGGTGCGGCCAGCCTTTCGATCGTGGCCGCGGGCTCGCGTCCCACCTCGGCTCCACCGCTCGAATTGGTTCCGTCGGCCGAGCAGAGACAGTCGCCGACGTTTGCGGACCTCAACCCTTCGCCTCCGGCGCCAGCGGGGGAAGACTTACCCGAACCGATGCCTGTGCGGGTCCCCCAGACCGAGGTCGCGGCCCAAGCGCCGCCGCAACCATTGCCGCTTGCCCGGGCAGCGACGCCGTCGTATCCCCCGGGCGTTCAGGGAGCGGCACAGCCAGTCGCCCGCCCGGCGACCAGGAACACGCTCGTTCTGCCGCCGTCGCGCACCATGCTGCAGCGGGTCAGAACCGAGCGTGACCAGGGCGCCCATGACGTTTCGCTCAGAGCTGGGGCGGTTATCCCTGCGGGCTCTGCGCCGCGCAGCAACGAAGGCCACGGCATCACGAACAGCGTTGGCGGCGCAGCCGGCCCGGATGGTCAGGCGTCCCCCTCCCACCGAACGGGCCAGCTGCCTGCGGGCGAACCGCCTCTGCTCAAGCGCATCGATGAGCCGTCCTGCACCGGCGTTTACCTCCCGAGGCCGGGAGGCCCCCGCGCGGCCGGTTCGGTCGACTTCGTTCAAGCGAAGTACTTCCAGGAGGCGGATGGCACGCCATGGCTGAAGCTCTTCCTCGGTGTGCGAACCCGAGCAAAGCTGACCAGCTTCGAAGTTGAGCGTACCTCGTTCCGCACCACGGTCCTGACGACGTTGCCCAGGGGCACGGACCACGTGACCGGCACGACCCACGGCACCTACGGGAGCATCGATTTCGAGTGCGCGAGGCCTGGCGCTCATCTCTAGGCCAAGGAGGCGAATGGAGCGTTTGGCCGCATCACCAGTCCGGTTCGATCGATGCTAAGCAGCCGCCAACGGCTGGCGGTGCGCGTGCACCGGCGCGACACGCTGGGCTGGCTGATCTTGCTTTCACTGGCGCTGCACCTGACGTTGTTCCTGTCTTTTCTGATGATCGCGTCGACGCAGCCACCAACAAACGCATCGGAGCCGATCTCGGTGGAAGTCGTTGCGGAGGAAGGGCCGGCGGCGGCAGCGCCGGAGCCGCCCGCCCCAACGGAGGCAACCGCCGCGCCGGTGGCTCCGGCCGCACCTGTTCAGCAAGCTGAGATATCGCCGCCAACGCCCGCACCCGCACCCGACGTGCCGCTGTCCCCACCGGTTCAGCAAGCTGAGATGCCGCCGCCAACCCCGGCTCCTGCACCCGCGGAGGACGTGCCACCGTCCCTACCTGTTCAGCAGCCTGAGATATCGCCGCCAACGCCGGCACCCGCGCCGATGCCTGTGCCGCCGCCGCCCCTGCGGGTCGCGCAGGCGCAC
>CAXTUO010000287.1:0-5412 GCA_964247175.1 uncultured Acetobacteraceae bacterium
CCAGCCGCCGATGAAGTTGAACACCGCGTAGCCGACGAAGAAGCTGGAGAAGACCAGGCCGAGGTCGCCCGGCGTCAGCGCGAGATCCTGCGTGACCAGTGGCGCCGCCACCGACAAGGCGGAGCGGTCGAGGTAGTTGATGATGCCCGCGACGAACAGCAGCAGCACCATCTGCCAGCGCTTCTTTTTCAGCATGGTGGTTTCCTTCCCTCCGTTTCTGTTTGGGCCGATCAGCGCCGCCGTGCCGTGTCCCCCGCCGCCTCACGCCGGCCAAGCCGCTCGACCGTGGCATACGGCTTCCTGGTATAGAAGCTTGCAAGGGGCCGCGCGTCCGCGCGAGTCAGAAGATGAGGAAGCACGTCATGCAGGTTTGCGTCATCCACAAGGCGGAGGACCTGCGGATCGAGGACCACGCCACCCCGGACCTTCCGCCCGGCGGCGCGCTGATCCGCATACGGGCCGGCGGCATCTGCGGGTCCGACCTGCATTACTATTTCGAGGGCCGGAACGGCGACTTCGTGATCCGTGAGCCGCTCATCCCGGGCCACGAGGTTTCGGGCGAGGTCGCGGCCGTCGCCGCCGGGGTCACGCGGCTGCGCCCGGGCCAGCGCGTCGCCATCCACCCGGGGCGCAACTGCGGGCATTGCGCCGCGTGCCGGGCCGGGCGGGGCAATTTGTGCCGCAACGTGTTCTTCATGGGCAGCGCCAGCCGCTTCCCGCACATGCAGGGCGGGTTCGCCGAGTACGTCGCCGTGGACGAGAGCCAGGCCTACCCGGTGTCGGACGCGCTTCCCTTCACCACCGCGGCGTTTGCCGAGCCGTTGGCCGTGGCGCTTCATGCGGCCCTGCGCGCCGGGCCGTTGCTGGGCCGGTCGGTGCTGATTGCCGGCGCGGGGCCGATCGGCCTGCTGGTCCTGCTCGCGGTGCGCCGTGCCGGGGCGGAGACGGTGGCGATCACCGACATCCTCGACGCGCCCTTGGCGCTGGCCCGGCGCATCGGCGCCAATGCCGCGGTGAACGTGGCGGCCGACGCCGATGCGCTGCCCCGCATGGCCGCGGAGGCGGGCGGCTTCGAGGCGGCGTTCGAGGTGTCCGGCAACCCGGCGGGCCTCGCGTCCTGCCTCCATGCGGTGCGGCCGGGGGCCACGGTGGTGCAGGTGGGCACGCTGCCGCCGGGCCAGTTCCCGTTCGCCGGCAACCTGGTGATGGCCAAGGAGATCGACCTGCGCGGCGCCATGCGCTTCGACCGGGAGTTCGCCCACGCCGTCGCCTGCCTCGACCGCGGCCTGATCGACGTGGCGCCGCTGCTCACCGCCACCGTGCCGGCCGCGCAGGCATCGGAGGCGTTCGGCCTGGCGAAGCAGCGGGACAAGCACGCCAAGGTGCAGATCGCGTTCTGACAAGGCTCCGCGGGCGGCTTGACCCACAAACCCGATCCGGGCAGCTAAGGGGAAAAGGGAGGCGGCGCGCCGCGACATGACGAACTCGATGGTGAACCAGGAGGCCGCGTCGGCCATCCTGGCGCGGCTGGACCGCTTGCCGGCGACGCGGCACATCTGGCGGCTGGTCACGCTGATCTCGCTCGGCGGCTTGTTCGAGTTCTACGACCTGTTCATGACCGGTTACGTGATCCCCGGACTGGTCAAGGCGGGGCTGCTGGCCAACGTGGGGGTCGGCATCTTCACCGGGCCGGCGCTGTTCGTGGCGGCGACGTTCACCGGCCTGTTCATCGGCACTTTCGTGTTCGGCTTCGTGGCCGACAAGTACGGGCGGCGCGTCATCTTCACCTTCTCGCTGCTGTTCTACTGCGCGGCGACGTTGATCATGGCGTTCCAGAACAGCGGTTTCTCGGTCTGCCTTTGGCGGCTGATCGCCGGCATCGGCATCGGCGTCGAACTGGTGACGATCGACACCTACATCGCCGAGTTGGTCCCCAAGCACGTGCGGGGGCGGGCCTTCGCTTACAACCAGGTGATCCAGTTCTCCGCCGTCCCGATCGTGGCGTTCCTGTCCTACATGCTGGTGCCCACGGCGCCGCTGGGCTTCGATGGCTGGCGCTGGGTGGTCGTGACCGGGTCGCTCGGCGCGCTGTTCGTCTGGGTGCTGCGCCGCGGCGTCCCGGAAAGCCCGCGCTGGCTGCTGCAGCAAGGGCGCGTGGCGGAGGCGGAAGTGATCACGGCGGCAATCGAAGCCAAGGTGGCCGCCGACCTGGGCGAGGCGCCGCTGCCGAAGCCCGCGCCGCACGCGGTGGAACGCGCGGAGGCGGCCGGCCAGTTCGCCGAAATCTGGCAGCCGCCCTATCGCACGCGGACGCTCATGCTGATGGTGTTCCAATTCTTCCAGACGTTCGGCTTCTACGGCTTTGCCGCCTGGGTGCCGACGCTGATCGCGCAGCAGACCGGCATCACCCTGTCCTCAAGCCTGCTGTATTCCTTCATCATCGCCATCGCCAGCCCGTTCGGCCCGTTGCTGGCGATGGGCTTTGCCGACAAGTACGAGCGGAAATGGCAGTTGGTGGCCGCGGCCTGCGGCGTCGGCGTGTTCGGGGTGTTGTTCTCGTTCCAAAGCACGATGGCGCTGCTGATCGTGTTCGGCGTGCTGATCACGCTGTGCAACAACGTGCTGTCCAACACCTTCCACGGCTACCAGACCGAGCTGTTCCCGACGCGCGTGCGGGCGCGCGCCGTGGGGTTCACCTACTCCTTCAGCCGGATCAGCACGGTGTTCGCGAGCTTCATCATCGGCTTCTTCCTGCGGACCGCGGGGACCCGGGGCGTGTTCGGCCTGATCGCCTTCGCCATGCTCATGGTGGTGCTGAGCATCGCCCTGTTCGGCCCGCGCACCCGCGACCTGGAACTGGAACAGATCTCGACCTGACCACCCGGGCTTAGTCGTCGCTGATGTCCCGGTTCGTGTTGTCCGGGAGCAGGGCCGTGGCGACCAGGCTGATGACCGCGCAGGCGAGGATGAACAGGGCGATCACCCAGCCCGTGTGGTACTGGGCCAGCAGGTATGCCACGATCAGCGGCGCCGGGCCGCCGGCGATGACGGAAGCCAACTGGTAGCCGATGGACGCGCCGCTGTAGCGGAGCCGCCCGGGAAAGCATTCCGCGATCAGCGCCGCCTGCGGCCCGTACATGATATCATGCGGGATCAGCGACACGACGATGGCGATGAACACCAGCGCCGGCGACATCGTGTTCAGCAGCCCGACATAGACGAACCCGTACAGCCCGGTGAGCAGGGCGCCCAGCATGTAGATGCGCCGCCGCCCGAAGCGGTCCGAAAGGTGGCCGGCGAACGGCACCGTCACCAGGGACAAGGCCGAAGCGGCCATCACCGCCATCAGCAGCAGGTCGCGCGACAGCTTCAGCGTGCCGACGCCGTAGGAGAACACGAAGGCGGTGAAGATGTAGAACGGCGCCTGCTCCCCCATGCGGGCCAGCGCGCTCAGCAGGATTTCCTTGGGATACTGCCGCATCACCGTGAGCGCCGGCGTCTTCTCGATGCGGTTCTCGGATGCCATGCGCTGGAAGGTCGGCGACTCCTCCACCCCCAGCCGGATCCACAGGCCGACCCCGATCAGGATGATCGACAGCAGGAAGGGGATGCGCCAGCCCCACACCAGGAAGGCGTCGCCCGACCAGGCGCTGAAGCCCAGCACCGCCAGATTGGCGGTGAACAGCCCGGCGGGCACGCCCATCTGCGGCCAGGACGCGGCCAAACCGCGCCCGCCCTTGCTGCCGGCCCATTCCATGGACATCAGCACCGACCCGCCCCACTCGCCGCCGACGCCCACGCCCTGGATGAAGCGCAGCGCCGTCAGGATCACCGCGCCCCAGATGCCGATGGTGGCGTAGGAGGGCACGACGCCCACCAGCACGGTGGCGACGCCCATCAGCATCAGCGTGGCGATCAGCGTGGATTTGCGCCCGATGCGGTCGCCGAAATGGCCGAAGATCGCCGCCCCGATGGGCCGCGCGACGAAGCCCACGGCATACACGCCGAACGCGTTGAGTGTGGCGACCAAAGGGTTGCTGTTGGGAAAGAACAGCGTTCCGAACACCAGGCCAGTGGCGGTGCCATACAGGAAGAAGTCGTACCACTCGATAGTCGTGCCGATGGTGGCGGCGAGCGCCGCCCGGGTGAGCATCCGGCGCTGTTCCGCGGCCGACAAGGCCGGGGCCTGTGCGGTTGATGACATGGTTTCCTCCCGATTTCCGCTTACGATGCGGCCGGTCCGCGCGTTTCGCAAGCGGGCGTGTCCGGCTCCGCCCCGCGTCAGGCGGCCGAAACGTGGACCCGGTGCCAGGCGGTGCTCAGGTAGCCCTTGAAGTTCCACACGTCGTCCGGCAGCGCCGGCTGGGTCTGCCCGGCGGAGGCCCAGGCCCGCACCGCCAGCTCATGCCGGCCCTTCGGCAGGTCAAGCTCGACGTGCCAGAGCGTCCAGCTCCAGGGCGCCGCCGGGTCGTGCTCCAGCGCGGCCTGCGCCCAGGTCCGGCCGCCGTCGGCGGACACGTCCACCCGGGCCACGGCGCGGGCGGTCGCGACGGCGTAGCCCCGCAGCCTCGTGGGGCCTGCTTCCAGCACAGCGCCCTCCGCCGGCTGGCAGATCGCCGAGGTAAGCGGCATGTCGTCGATGGTGACGCCCCCCTGCCAATCCACCGTGTCCTCCGTGACGCGGGGCGGCATCAGCTTGTAGTCGCGCTGCTGCATGTGGTTGTCGGAAGGCCGGTCCTGCACGGTGATGACGGCAAGCCACTTGGGGCTGCGCACGCCCGCGTAGCCCGGCACCACGGCGCGCAGCGGGAAGCCGTGCTCCGGCGCCAGTGGCTCGCCATTCATCGTGTGGGCCAGCAAGGTTTCCGGCGCCATCGCCTTGGCCATGCCGATGGACACGCCATAGGCGAACCGCCCTTCCTTCGGCATGTCCACGGTGTCCCGAGCTTCGAAGGCCACGTGCAGCGCAGCACCCGCGTCCGCCCCGGCAGCGCGCAGCACGTCGGCCAGCGCCACCCCGGTCCACTCGGCGTTGCCGATGGCCCCCGCCGCCCAGGGATCGCCCGTGGTCGGCCGCACCGCTTGCAGGTCGGCCCGGCGGTTGCCGGCGCACTGCAGCACCGCCGTGACGCTGCGCTCCGGAAAGCGGTCCCGCAGCTCCGCCATCGACAGGTCGAGCGGGGCGGCGACCTTGCCGCCGACCCGTAGCCGGTGCGTCGCCGGGTCGAGGTGCGGGACATCGCCGTGGCAGCGGACGTAGAAGTCGGCCGGCGCGGTCACGGGGGACGCGAGCAGCCGGTCCAGCGGCGTTTCCGCGTTGTAGGGGTGCGCGGACCGCACCATCAGGTTCGGCTTGGAGTTGGGAGCGGGCACTGCGGTCTCCTTGGCAGTTGGCAGGGGCGTCAACGCCGG
>CAXTUO010000288.1:0-5406 GCA_964247175.1 uncultured Acetobacteraceae bacterium
GCTGAACGCTGGTGGTGCCGGGCTTGAGGTCGAGCAACCGACCATAGACGGGATGGTTCGCATCGAACGTCGTGCCGGTGGTGTTCAGCATCGGGCTGAAGTTCTCCGGCGAGCCTTCGGAGCAATAGACGAGGGTCTTGGCCTCGCCGGAAGCGGCCCACAGCAGCGCGGCGCCGGCCAGCAGGAGGGTGCGGAGTCGCATGGGCCAGTCCTTCAGGATGGGTGATTGCTGCCCCGCAGCATCCAGCCCGCGGTCGTCCCGGTCAACGGCGGATGTGACGGGAAGCGTTGCCATCCCTGGATCGGTCGCTTTATCGTCGCCGTAGTCCCGGATGCCACGGGCCGGAGGAAGCATGACCCACCCCGCCCGACACCCCCGCGCCGCCGATCCGCAACCGGGGCGTGCCATCTGGACCCATGTGGCGCGCGGCTGCGAGTAGGCGTTTGACCATGCCCGGCTCGTTGCGCCCGCTGTCCGTTTGATCCGTGCGGCAAGCTGGGCCGGCTGCGTGGCGGGCCTCGTCCTCCTGGCATTGGCCATAAGCGGAGGGTGGACCGATCCCATTGCCGTGCCGATCGGGCCCACCGGCGGCTTGCATTGGGCCTGCGACGCGTTGTCGGCCTTGTTTGCCCTGGTCCTGTGCGTCGTGGGCGCGGCGGCGGCGCTGGAGGGTGGGGCGTTGCGGTTGCCCGTCGCGATCTGGGCCATGATCCTGACACCGTTCGCGGCGGACGGGTTCACTCTGGCGCTGTGCTTCGGCCTTGCCGCGGTTGCGAGCCGGCCGGGCATGGAGCAGGCGTCCTGCGGCGTCCTGTGCCTGGTGGCAGTGATGGCGCTGCTGGCGCCGCCGGGCGCGCCGCCGGACCTGCGGTTCGCCGCCATGCGCGCTGTGTCGCCGGAGGGTGCGCAGGCAACGGCGATCTTGCTCTTGGCGTCGCTGGGCGCCGCCTCGCAACTGGCCTGGCCCGCCCGGGCCGCCGTGCAGACGGAGCCGGTCAGCGCGCTGCTGCCCGGCGGCATGGCGGTGGCCGCGCTCTACGTGCTCATCCGCGTGCTGCTCGACCTTTGCGGTCCTACGGTTCCCGGCTGGTGGGCGGCGCCCTTGCTGGTTCTGGGCGCCGGGGCGACCGTGTTGGGCGGCCTGCGGGCCAATGCCGAGGATGACCTGCTGGCGATCCTGGACGCGAGCCGGATGAGTGCGGCGGGGCTGGCCGTAGCCGGGCTTGGCGCGGCCCTGGCGGCGCGAGACGCCGATGCGCCGGCCTTGGCGGCCTTGGCGCTCGCCGGGGTGTTGTTGCACGTGGTGGGCTACGCGCTGGTTGACGCGCTGTTGGCGCTGTGTGCCGCCGCGGTGGCGCACAGCGCGGGGACGCGGGCGCTGTCCCGGCTGGGCGGGCTGATCCGGAGCATGCCCGGCACCACCTTGGGCGCCATGGCAGGCGCGGCCAGCTTGGCGAGCCTGCCGCTGACGGTGGGGTTCGCCGGGCGGTGGCTGGTGCTGCAATCTTTGCTGGCACTGCCCGAGGTCGGCGGCATCTGGCAGCAGGCGGGCGTTGCGGCCGTGCTGGCGGCGATGGCGCTGGGAACCGCGCTTGGGGCGGCGGCGGCTGTCCGGCTGGTCGGCATCGGCTTCCTGGGCCGGCCGCGCACGCCCCGGACCGCGGCGGCGGAGGAGACATCCCGCCAGGTCCGGCTGGCCGTTGCGGGGCTGGCCGGGCTGTGCGCGCTGCTGGGGGTGTGGCCATCCTTGGCCCTGCTGCTCATCCGGCCCACGGTGGCGCTGCTGCTGGACGTTGACTTGGCCGGGCGCCTGCTGGTGGTTCCGGCGCAGGCCAATGGGCCGGGCTACGCGGCACTGGGGATCGCAGCGCTGCTGGCCTTAAGCGGCGTGCTGCTGGCCTGGGCCGCCCGGGGCCGGGCAGGGCAGGAGGGGCAGCGGGTGCCGGCCTGGGATGGCGGCCTCGACGAGCCGCCGCCCTGGCTGCCTTTCGGCGACCCGGCTTCCCAACTCAGCGCCGCATCGGCCAGCCAGGCGCTGCTGCGCAGCCTCGGTTATCCCGGGGCGCGTCAGGCCCGGTTGCAAGGCATGGGGCAGTGGGCCGTCAAGGCCGCCAGCCGGCTGCGCCATCCGGGCATAGGCGGACCCGCCGCC
Source organism: uncultured Acetobacteraceae bacterium (assembly GCA_964247175.1). Taxonomy (GTDB): domain Bacteria; phylum Pseudomonadota; class Alphaproteobacteria; order Acetobacterales; family Acetobacteraceae; genus CAHJXG01. The sequence continues at coordinate 2,154 of CAXTUO010000288.1, forward strand.
CTGTTGCTGCTGCTGGTGATCGCGCTGTTGCTGTGGGGCGCGTGGTGATCGGCGTCGCGAGCCTGCTGCTCCATGCGGCGCTGATGCTGGCGGCGGCGCCGTTGCTGGCGGGGATGCAGGCGCGGGTCCGTGCGCGGCTGCTGGGCCGGGCCGGGCCGCCGCTGTCGCAGCCATGGCGGGACCTCGTGCGCCTGTGGCGCAAGCGGCCGGTGCTGCCGGGTCAGGCGTCTTGGCTGACCGCCGGTGCGCCGTTCGCGTGCCTTTCGGCTGTTTTCGTCGCCATCCTGCTGGTGCCGTCGTTCGCGCTGGGCATGGCGACGGCGCCGGCGTCTGACCTCCTCGTGCTGGCCGGGCTGCTGGCCGTTGACCGGTGCGTGCTGGCGCTTGCGGGCTACGAGGCCGGCACGGCGCTGGGCGGCATGGGCGCCAGCCGCACCGTGCTGGCCGCGGTGTGGGCCGCGCCCGCGACGGTGCTGGTGATCCTGCTGCTGACGACCCTCGCCGGCACCAGCAACCTCCCTGCGGTGTGCGCGGCGTTGCAGGAGGTGCCGCAGGGGCTGGCGGTCGCCTGGCTTCCCGGTGCGGCGGCGCTGGCCATCGTCGGGTTCACCACGGTGCGGCGCGGGCAGGACGGCCCGCCGCTTGCCTCCATGCAGGACGCGGCGGCGCTTGAGTATGCCGGGCCAGCCCTCGCGGTGGTCGCCTTGACCGGGCAGTTGCGCACCCTGTCGTGGATTAGCCTGTTTGCGGCGCTGGTCCTGCCGTTCGGCCTGGCGCCGGCCGGGGCAGGGCCGCTTGCCTGGGGCGTCGGCATCGCGGCCTGGGTCGTCAAGGCGGGCGTGCTCGGGGCCGCCGCCGCGGTGTTGGACACGGTTGCCGCCGCGCCGGCCGTGGCCCGCGTGCCGTCCGCTCTGGGCATCGCGGCGGCACTGGCGTTCCTGGCGGCGGTGTTCCTGTTCGCAAGCCAGAGCCTGGCATGACGGTCCCGCCGTCCTCGGAGGCCGTGCGTTGGCTGGCCGGCGTGGCGCTGGCGCTGTCCTTGGTCGTGCTGGCGGCGCGGCGGCCCGGCTCCGTGCTGGGCGCCTACGCCGCGCAGGCAGCCGTGCTGGCGCTCGCTGCGGGCTGGCAGGCTTGGCTGCAAGCCTCGCTGCCGCTGGCGGCAGCGGCCCTCATTACGTTCGGGGCCAAGGGCTTGGGCCTGCCCTTGTTGCTGCGCCCGGCGTTTCGCGGCACGCGCCTCGCTGCGGGCGGATGGATGCCCGCGGCGCTGGGCGCCGGGTTGGCGGCGCTGGCGGCTGCGGTCGCGCCGGAGGAGTTGGCGCCAGCGCTCGCGATGATCCTGCTGGGACTGCTGACCATGGCGGTTCGGCGCGATCGCGCCTTGCGGACGGCAGGCCTGCTGTCGCTTGAGAACGGGGTGGCCCTGGCCGCGTTCGGCGCGGCCGGCGTTCCCGCGGTTCTCGCGCTGACACTTGCGAGCATGGGCATTGTTGGCCTTGCCGCGGCGCAGTTGGCGCCCGCGAGGGCGCGGCCGGCATGACCTGGCTGGTTGCCGCCGTCGGAGCCGTGTCGGTCCCGCTCCTGGCCGCCGCCGGGTTGGCTGCGCTGCCGTCACGTCGCGTGGCCTGGGTGGGCGTCGCTGGCGCCGCCGCGGCCTTGGGCTGTGCGGCGTTCCTGCCCTGGACCACGGCAGAACCGGGCAACGTGCTGCTGACCGACGGGCTTGCGGCCCATCTCGCCATCCTCGTGGGCCTCGTCGGGCTGATCGCCTCCTGGGCCGAGCGCCATGCCGCGCGCCGCCGCCCGGCGGTGCTGCTCCTGTTGCTGGGCCTTGTGCAGCTCGCGCTGCTGTCGGACGACATCGGCCTGGCTTGGACAGCGTTTGCCGCGGCGGCCATGCTGACGGCGGGGTGGCGGGCCGGCCCGGGCCTGCTGCCGACCGCCGCCGGGGTGCTGCTGGCGCTGTTCGGCACCGTGCTGCTGCATGTCGCAGCCGTCCCGGCGCCCGATCCGGGCTGGCCCGGCCTGCGGTGGACCGGCCTCGCCGCCGCCGCACCGGCCTGCCAGGGCGGGGTGCTGAGCCTGGCTTTCCTGCTGCTGCTGGCCGGCTACGGCGCAGTGGCCGTGCTGGCGCCGCGCCAGGCGGGGCCGGGAAGCACTGCCCCGGGCGTTCTGCTGCCGATCGTCGCGTTCTCCGCGGTGCTGCGCTTGCGCGGCGTGGTGGCGGCCAATGCCGACGCCGTCGCGCCGGGACCGCCGTTTCTGGCCTTTGGCATGGGGGCGCTGCTGCTCGGCGTGTTCGGCGCCTGGCGCCGGGGCCGGCTTACGGCCGCTAGCATCCTCGGCCATAACGGGATCACCGCCGTCGCGTTTGGGCTGGGCGGGCCGGCCGCGACTTTTGCCGGGCTTCTGCACTTGACGGCGCACAGCCTGGCCCATGCGGCGCTGCGCCGCTCGCTCCCGCCCATGCCGCTGGCCGTCCTGCTGGTCGCGCTCGCCGGGCTGCCGCCCTTCGCGTTGTTCGGCAGCGAGGCGCTGATCCTGACCGAGGCGGCGCGCAGCCTGCCCTGGCTGGCCCTGCTGTTCGGCCCGGGCCTCCTGGCCTTTGCCGGCGCGCTGGCCACGCGCCTGCGTGAGCGGCATCCCGGCCCGGCGGCCGGGCCTGCGGGCGCCTGGGTTTGGCTGCCCGTGGCGGCGCTGCTGGGCTTGGGGGCGGCCATGCCGGGCGGGGTGGCGGCCTGGTTCCGGGCCGTTGCGGCGGCGCCGTGACGGTCGAGGCGTTGATCGGTGCCGGGGACGTGCAGCCCATGCGGCCCTGGCCCCGCTACCTGCTCAGTTCCGAGGCCTGGCGGGCGATGGCGGACGCGCTGCGCAGCGATCCTGAGCCGGCCCTGCTGGGGCTGTGGGCGGACACTGCCCACGTGCACGCCCTGTTCCTGGGCAGCACGCCGCTGATCGCCTCCGTTCCGGTCGAGAGCGGGCTGTATGAGGCGCTGTCGCCGGGCCGTCCCGCGGCGGCGCTGTTCGAGCGCATGATCCACGATCTTTGGGGCCATGTCGCCGCGCATGGCGTCGATTCGCGCCCGCTGTTGGATCACGGGCGCTGGCCCATCCTGCGCCCGCTTTCACGCCGTCCCGTGCCCAACGCCGCCCCGCCGGAGCCGCAGGGTCCCGGCGTCGTGCAGCCCGGCCAGCACCAGCTTTCGATCGGCCCAATCGGCGCCGCCGCCGCCGATCCCGTGCACCTGCGCGT
>CAXTUO010000289.1:0-5391 GCA_964247175.1 uncultured Acetobacteraceae bacterium
GATCCGGCCCGCACCCGCGCCGACGCCGCCGCGATGCGCGGGCGCCTGCTGCGCGACCTGCCGCCGACGGGACCATGGGACGTGAAGCTGCGCCCGGGCGGCGGGATGGAGGTCGAGTTCATCGCGCAGGCCTTGCAGCTCGTTCACGGCGTGCGGCCGGGCTGCCAGGCGACGCGGGCGGCCCTGCGCTGCCTCGCGGATGACGGGCGGCTGCCGGCCGACACGGCGGCCATGCTGATCCGCACGGACCGGCTGTGGCGCACGGTGCAGAGCACCGTCCGCATCACCGTGGGCCGCGCGCAGGCTTTGCCGCCCGCGGCGGAGGAGCTGCTGCGGCGCGCGGTGGGGCAGCAACTCGGCACGCCGGGCTTGCCGCTCTCGCAGCTCCGTGACGCCCTGGACGCGGCGGCGCGGGACGTGCGAGGAGCGTTCACCACCCTGATCGGAGTCCCCGAATGAGCCTTGCCCCCGGCGACGCCGCGCCCGCCTTCGAGATGCCGGCCAGCGGCGGCCGCACCGTCAGCCTCGCCGGCCAGGCCGGGCGGCCCTTCGTGCTCTACTTCTACCCCAAGGCCGACACGCCCGGCTGCACGAAGGAGGCGCAGGCGTTCCAAGAGGCGCTGCCCGAACTCGGCGGCATCGGGGTGGAGGTGATCGGCGTGTCCAAGGACGCGATGGCGCCCATCGAGCGGTTCGCCGGGAAGTACAGCCTGACCTTCCCGCTGGCCTCCGACCCAGGCGGCCTCGCCGAGGCCTACGGCGCGTGGGTCGAGAAATCGATGTACGGCAAGACCTATATGGGCATCGACCGCAGCACGGTGCTGGTGGATGCGGAGGGCCGGGTCGCCCGCATCTGGCGCAAGGTCAAGGTGCCGGGCCACGCCGCCGAGGTGATGGCGGCGGCCAAGGTGCTCACGCCCTGATCAGAACAGGGCGGCCTGGTACGCCGCAAGCCCCGCAAGCGGCATCACCATGATCGCGACGCGGCGGGAGGTGGTCCACAGGCCCGTCGCCAGCAGCAGTGCCCCTGCCCCCAGCACGACGGCGGCAACCATGCCGGCCTCGCGGTTTTCGGTGCCCATCGCCAGCACCGGCGTGAGCGCCGCGCCGGCCCACAGCGCGTCCAGCAGGTGGCGCTGCCACGCGGCGCGCAAGCGGTGGCGCGCGAGGCCGAGCAGCGCGAACAGCAGGACGGAGGCGGCGGTCAGCGCGTCAGGCGACGTGCCTTCCGGCAGCAGGTCCTCCATTGACCAGCCCAGAGCTGCCCCGACGCCCCAGCCCACCAGCCCGCCCAGCGCGTAAACCAGCACCGCGAAGCCCGGCCCGACGCCGAACCGGGTCTGCGCCAGGCCGTGCAGCTCCGCCACGCCCGCCGCCAGCAGCCCGAGCAGGAACACCATCCCGGCCGGGTGCAGGCCGAACGACAGGTCCGCCTCCGCGCGCACCACGCGGAACGGATCGACATGGGTGCCGAAGCGGTACCAGAGCCACTCGAACGCCACGGCGGCCAGGGCGGCGCCGAGAGCCAGGCCTGCCATCGGAACCGGCCCGCGATCCCGTCCCGCCGGCAGCACGCGCCACAGCATCGCCCAGGCGAACACGCCGGCCGCGACCGTCGCCTGGGACACGTCGGCCTTGGATTGCAGGAAGAAGTGGATCAGCGCCAGGACCGCGATCCCATAGGCGAGCTTGTGCAGCCGCTTCCAGTTCCGGCCCAGCCGCTTCACCCAGCCGTCGGTCGATGTCACGGCCAGCGCCGTGAGCCCCAGCAGCGCCACGAAGCCGATGGTGAGATAGGCGCGGACCAGGATCTCGGTCGCGATGGCCAAAGGACGCCAGTTCTGCTCGGCGGCGTAGAGCGTGAGATGCACGCCGGCGTAGCAGGCGGCGGCGACGCCGACCATCCGCCGGACGACCACGATGCCCGGCATCCCCAGCAGCGCCTTGACCGGCGAGACGACCAGCGACGCCATGAAGATCCAGGCCGCCCAGTACCCGGTCGAGTGGATGGCCGCATGGAGCGGGCGGGCGCCCAGCATGTCCAGCATCCAGCGCGCCAGGAGCCACGCCGCCGGCAGCAGCAGCACCGCGAACACCGCGGCGCGCAGCGGGTCCAACCGTCCGCGGCGATCCGTCCAGGGCGCCCACTCGGCGATCGGATGCAGATGTGGTCGGACCCGGATCATCGGCTGCCGCTGGAGGGCGCGGGTTGGGGAGGCGCAGCCCGGGGCGCTTCATGCGCGTAGGACGGCGGCACGGCAAAAGCTGCGAGGTCCAAGGCGCCGTAGGCCACGCGCGTCGCCTGGACGAGCACCTGGGCGCCGTGCCGGGCTTGGAGCAGCACCCCGTCATCGGTGAAGCAGGTGAGCGTCGGCTGGCCTCCCAGGTCCCGCGTTTCCCATTCGGTGCAGGGCAGGCCTGCCACTTGGCTGCTGCCGCGCCGGGCGAAGGCGACGCCCGGGGCGGCCTGGCCGGGCAGCCCGCCTGCCGGCACCGGCATGTCCAGGACGCCGCGGCTCCGGTCGCTGACCATCGCCAAGGTGCCCGCCCCGTAGTCCACGATGGCGTAAACGCCCGGCGTCGGCGTATCGAGCCGCATCTTCCGCGCCGCCGCCGACCAGCGGGACCGCTGCGACACCACCTGGTCGCCCTGCCCGGCGCGGTAGGTCACGTCCACGTCGCGGGTCGGCAGGGTCTGGGGCCGGTCGGCCTGCGCCCTCGCCGGCGGGACAGTCGAGATGGCGGCCAGCAGCGCCGCCGGCAGGGCGCCCCGGATCACTTGACCCGTCCGAGCTTCGGCATGGAGAACTGCATGTATTCGGGCGGGACGCGGAACAGCCCGTCGCGCTGCGGGCCGTAGCTGACGCTCGACGCCGTGAACGCGCCGTGCCGCCCGTCCACCTCTCCAACCCCCCGCAGCGCCACGCCGTCCGCGGTGAGGCAGACCGTGCCGGCGCCACGCGGGGACTGCACGGCCCAATCGGTGCAGGGCAGACCGGCCACGACCTCCTCGCCGCGCCGGGTCAGCCGCGCGCCGTCCAGCGTCAGCGGCTGGAGGTCGGCCTCGCGCACCGGAAGCGTGAACGCGCTGCGCAGCGCCGTGTCCACCATCTGAACGGAGCGCGCGCGCAGATCGACGATGACCGCTTGGGTCCGGCCTTCCGGCTCCGCCCGGAGCCGCTGCCCGGCGGCGTCCCATGACAAGCGCAGCGCGCCGGGGATGCCGCCCGGCACGGCGGACGCGGCGTCGCCCTCCACGCGGTAGGTCACGGCCACGTCGCGGCTGGGCTGGATGCGCGGCCGGTCCTCCGCCCGCGCGGTTGGCGCCATGGCGGCCAGCAGTCCCCCAAGCATGAAGGCCATGCGCCGGGTCATTGGGACGGCGGGGACGGCGGGGAGGCCGGAGCCGGCGCCACCGGCACCGGGCCATTCGGGCCGGCGGCCATGCGGCTGAATTCGGCGGGCGGCACGAACTCGTTCGGCCCGGCCGGGGCGAAGCTGACGCTCACGGCCTCGATCACGTTGCGCTGCCCGGCCGCATCCAGCCCGGAGGACCGCAGCAGGATGCCGTCGTCGCTGATGCACATGGTGCCGCGGACATTGTCCACCGAAACGTCCCACACCGTGCAGTGCACCGCGGCCACCGTGCCAGGCCCGCGCCGGGTGAAACGCATCCGGTCGTTCAGTTGGAAGTACGTCTGCGGCCCGTCCCCAAACGGCACGTCCAGCACCACCTGCTGCTCCGGCACCACTACGGCGATGCGCTGCGCCGCGTTGTCCACCAGCATGTAGGTGCGGTCCGGCAGGTCGAGCCGCATGGGGGAGCCGCCAGCCTCTGCCGTGACCCGCACCTCGATGGGCGCCGCGCCCGCGTTGGCCACGCGGTACAGCACGGAAGCTTCCCGCGTCGGCGCCAGCACCGGGCGATCAGGGGCCGGGCGATCAGGCGCCGGGCGGTCCGGCGCCGCGGCGGCCGTGAGCGCCAGCGCGCACGTCCCGGCTATGGCGACGGCCAGCGCGCGCCGCGTCATGCTTCGGCCTCGGCCAACGCCGCACCGGTCCGCGGCGAGCGGTCGTGAAGCAGCCTGATCTCCGCCGCCAACGCCGCCGGGTCAGGATCGGGCAGCCATTGCGCCGGGATTTCCACGGCTTTGGCCAGTTGGGCCTTGTACTCCTCCCGCGAGATTTCGTCGGCGCCGAACTGCGCCAGGTGCTTGGTGACGAACTGCGTGTCGAGCAGGGCGTAGCCGCCCAGCCGCATGCGCGCGACCAGGTGCACCAGCGCCACCTTGGACGCGTCCCGCGCCACGCTGAACATGCTTTCCCCGAAGAACACGCCGCCCAGCGACACGCCGTATAGTCCGCCCACCAGCGCGCCGTCCTGCCGGCATTCCACTGAATGCGCGCAGCCGCGGCGGTGCAGGTCGCCGAACAGCCGCTCGATGTCGGCGTTGATCCAGGTGTCCTCCCGCCCAGGCGCCGCGGCGGCGCAGCCGGCGACCACGGCGGCGAAGGACTGGTTGCTGGTGACCTGGTAGCGGCCCGACAGCACGGTGCGCAGCAGCCGCTTCGGCAAGCGGAACCCGTCCAGCGGCAGCACGCCGCGCAGCTCCGGATCGAGCCAATACAGCCGCGCGCCCCGCCGGGTTTCCGCCATTGGGAACAGCCCGGCGTGGTAGGCCCGCATCAGCAGTTCCGGCGTCACTTCGATCATTCTGCGCGACATGGTGGAATCGTGGCCTGCCTGCTCGGGTCTGCCGATATCCTATCACGTCCGATGGCGATGCGGGTTCCGAACCGTAGCGATTTCGATCCGGGCATCAATCACGGGCAACGAACTGCTCCAGCCAATGGATCGTGTAGTCGCCGTTCTGGAACTCCGGCGCGTCCATGATGCGGCGGTGCAGCGGCAGCGTGGTCTTGATGCCCTGGACCGCGAACTCGTTCAGGGCGCGGCGCATGCGGGCGATGGCTTCCGGCCGGGTGGGCGCGTGGACGATCAGCTTGGCCACCATGCTGTCGTAATACGGCGGCACCACGTAGCCGGCATACAGCGCGCTATCGACCCGCACGCCGAGGCCGCCCGGCGCGTGGAACACGTCCACCCGGCCGGGCGTCGGCATGAAGGTTTCCGGGTCTTCCGCCGTCACCCGGCACTCGATGGCGTGGCCGCGGAACTCGATGTCCGCCTGGTTGTAGCCCAGCTTGTGCCCGGCGGCGACGCGGAGCTGCTCGCGCACCAGATCGACGCCGCAGACCATCTCGGTGACGGGGTGCTCGACCTGGAGGCGGGTGTTCATCTCGATAAAGGCGAACTGCTTGTCCTGATACAGGAACTCCAGCGTGCCGGCGTTGCGGTAGCCGAGCCGCCGCAGCCCCGCCGTCACCACG
>CAXTUO010000290.1:0-5335 GCA_964247175.1 uncultured Acetobacteraceae bacterium
GGCTGAGCGGGCGGCGAGCGGCGTAGCCCCGCCTCAGGACGCTTGACGACAGCCCGGCCACGGACGGTCGGGCGTGTCGCTGCGCTTTCTGAAGGTATCTCCTGAAAGCGTCGGGACCTTGCGCGCTTGAACGGCCGAGGTCAGGCGGTGGCGGCCATGAAACCGGGTCGGCCAACGGGTACGCTCATACTTGGCAGCCTCTCGCGCGAGGGCCTGCCGAACAGGTAGCCCTGCACCTGGTCGCATGCCCGGCGCTGCAGTTGCTGCAATTGTTCCATCGATTCCACGCCCTCTGCCGTGACGCTCAGACCCAGGGTATGCGCCAGCGCGATCAAGGCGGTGACGATGGAAGCGGATTGCGGGTCGTCGCTCAGGCCGTCTACGAACGACTTGTCGATCTTGATCTTGTCGAGCGGAAAGCGCCGGAGATAGCTGAGCGACGAGTAGCCTGTCCCGAAATCGTCAAGCGACACCCGCACCCCGCCCGCGCGCAAGACGGACAGCATGTGTATCGCGTGATCGGGGTCGTCGATCATCACTCCTTCCGTGACTTCGATCTCGAGGCGGTCCGGAGGAAGCCCGACGCGGCGCAGCATGTCGAAGATATGCTCCGGCAAGTCAGCATGTTGGAACTGCCGGGGTGACAGGTTCACCGCGACCCGCAGCGGCCCCTCCCAACTGGCCGCCTCGCGGCAGGCTGTCTCCAGTACCCAGCCGCCGAGCGGCTGGATCAACTGCTTCTCTTCCGCAAGCGGCACGAACACGGACGGCGGCACCATGCCGCGTGTCGGATGCTCCCACCGCAGCAACGCTTCGTAGCCCTCGACACGACCGGTCATGGCATTCACCAAGGGCTGGTAGTGGAGTGATATCGTATCTTGCTCGATGGCCTGCCGCAGGTCGCGTTCCAGCGCTTGCTGGTCCTGGAGGATCTGGTCCATGGCGGGATCGAACACGCGGAACGTATGCCGCCCGGCCTCCTTGGCGCAGTACATCGCGATGTCGGCGCAACGCAGCAGTTCGGCACCGTTCCGCGCATGCTCCGGGCAGAGCGCGACGCCGACGGACACGCTGACCACGACCGCCTGCCCTGCCACGGCAAACGGTTGCGCCAGGGTGCGGACGAGCCGGTCCGCAAGCGCGTCGTGCGATCCGGACCTGGCGGATGCCACGACCACGAACTCGTCGCCGCCGAGCCGGGCCAGGGTGTCGTTCTCCCGCAACTCCGCTTCCAGGCGCCGCGTGACCTGGACCAGCAGTTCGTCGCCGACCGCATGGCCATGCAGGTCGTTCACCGATTTGAAGCCGTCGAGGTCCAGGCAGAGCACCGCCACGGACTTGCCGGCCGGTGCTCCTGCGGCCAGGCTCTCCGTCAGGCGCTTATCGAGAAGCAGGCGGTTCGGCAACCCGGTGAGCGGATCATGGTGAGCCATGCGGATCAGCGCGGCTTCGCTGCTGTGCCGATCGGTCAGGTCACGCAGGGCGACGGCGTTGGCGGGGCGCCCCTCGTAGGTGACCGGCCTGACGAGGCATTCGACCGGGACCAAGCCCCCGTCGCTGCGAAGCAGGTGGTGCTTCTGCGATTGCACGCTCGTGCCGTCTCGCATGGCAGGCTTGAGCGCCAGGCGCTCGAGGGTCTGCCCGATTATTGAGGGCGCGTCCCGGCCCGCCAATTCGCACAGCCGCTCGTTGACGTCCAGCACCACCCCGTCGCGCTCGATCAGCAGCCCTTCGAACGAGATGCCGACCAATTGGCGCAGCCGGTCCTTTTCTTGTGACTGCCTCTGCGACAGGTGCCAGTCCATGACGGTCATGGCCAGGCCGACGGCGAGCAAGGCGATGCTGACGGCCGCGACGGAGGCCGCCAGCGTAACGGCCTCAAGCTCGCCGGCATCGCTTGCCGTCGGTCCGCCCAGTTGCAGGTTGATGGCTGACATGCCTTGGAAATGCAGGGTGAAGATGGCCAGCGCGAGTAGCGCCGCCGCGATGGCGAACTGCGCGGGCGTGTTCAGTGCCCGCAACGACCGGATCGCGGCCAGGGCGACCACGCCGGACGCGGCCACCGACCAGACCACCCCGCCTGGATCCAGCGTCAGCGTGCCCGGCACACGCATCGCGCTCACGCCCGTGTAGTGCATGCTGGCCACCCCGCACACGAGAAAGCCGGACGCCAACGCCATCTTCGTCACGGTCTGCCGGGGCATCAGCACGATGGCGAAGGCCACCCAGGCACTGGCCATCGCTGCGACGGCGGAGAGCAACGTGGGCCAGGCTACGAAACCGATCCGCAGTGCCGGCATATAGGCGAGCATGGCGACGAAGTGCAGCGACCACACGCCGCCGCCAAACTCGGCCGCGGCCAGCACCGTCCAGGCTATCCGGACCCGCCCGTCGGCGGCCCGGGCACGGCAAAGCAGTGCGCAAGTCGTCAGGCAAGCCAGAGCACACATGAACGCCGCCACCGCCAGCAGTCGCAGATCGTGTTGATCCAGCACGCAGCCAACAATCTTCATGCACTCGATCCGGTTATGACCCTATGTAGGTCCGATAGCAGGCGACAGATCGGCAATAATTGCAACTTTTGTGGCGTAGGCCAATACGCAACCTCTCCATCTCAGCCGCCTGCGGCACATGTCCGAAGCAACAGCCTGGTAGTGTCGCTGCGCTTCATCCCGCCTGCTAGTTGATGAGACGGGAGATCGAGTTGAACGCCTGTGTCGGCGCTGTTCGAACATGAGCAATCTTGCGGCAAAGCGACGCGGACAGCCATATTTTGGTGTTTGTTAATCTTATTGACATGTTTTTGGGTCTGCATTGAAGGGATGCAGACCATTGGGGCGTACGAGCCTCCCGTACCGCGGCTGCCCCAACAAGGTCATGAACATGGGCGCGGTCCGTTTCGGGGAGCAAGCGATTCCGCTTCGACAAGCGTCAAGCGCTCCCTTTCTATCTTTGGCTGCCCACCGCTCCTCGGCTTCTTGCCGGCCTGACCTGCCGCTCCCGTTGATCCGCCTCGAACAGCCCGGACAGTTCCTCGGCCGCCTGCTTGGCGCCCTGGATCAACTGCCGCTCGTCCTCGTAGAAGGCATGGCTCTCAACAAGGTTCTTCTCGTCGTAGTCCCGGAACAACGCCACGGCCCGCCGCGCCTCGTCCGACGAGACCCCGAGATCCTCCAGCGCCATCTCGCTCAGACGAAGGCTGGAATGAAAGGTCTCGCGCACCAGGCGGTTCACGCCGCGGTCCATCAGCAGGTGGGCATGACGCCGGTTACGGGCGCGGGCGAGCACGCGAAGCTGGGGAAAGGTGCGCCGGGCGACCTCGACCACCCGGAGCGTCTGCTCCATGTCGTCCAGCGCCACGACGAGCAGGCGTGCGTGCTCGGCGCCCGCCGCGCGCAGCAGGTCGGGCCGCGACGGGTTGCCGTAATACACCTTGGAACCGAAGCGGCGGAGCACCTCGACCTGCTCCGTGTCCTGCTCCAGCGCCGTGAAGGCGATGCCGCGCATCCGCAGCACCCTTCCCACGATCTGGCCGACCCGGCCGAAGCCGCAGATGATGACCGGCGCGCCGTCGTCCTGGATCGCGTCGTAGGCGGGCTTCGCCGACTTCTGCAGCCGGGGCACGACGAAGCGTTCGGACGCCGCGAACAGCACGGGCGTCGCGGCCATGGACAGCGCGATGGCGAGCGTCGCCCGGTCGAACGCCGCCTGCGTCAGCGCCCCGGCCGCGACGGCGGCGGAGAACAGCACGAAGCTGAACTCGCTGCCCTGCGGCAAGGCCAGCGCGAAGCGCAGCGCCGCCCGGTTCGATTGCCCGCCCAGGCGGCCCAAGCCGAATGCCGCCGCCACCTTCACGGCCATCACCCCGGGCACCATCATCGCAAACAGCCCAGGCTCCTCCACCGCGAGGGCCAGGTTCGCGGACATGCCGACCGAAAGAAAGAAGAAGCCGAGCAGCAGGCCCTCGAACGGCTCCACGTCGGCCTGCACCTCGTGCCGGTACTCGGAGTCGGACAGCAGCACGCCGCCGATGAACGCGCCGAGCGAGGTGGACAGCCCGGCCGCGCTCGCCAACGCCGCCGAGCCCGCCACGACGAACAGCGCCAGCGCCGTGAACACCTCGGGCGTGCGCGCCCCGCCGATGGCGCGGAACGCGGGCCGGATGAGGAAGCGCCCGCCGGCCAGGATGACGGCGATGGCGCCGACGGCGCGGGCAAGCTGCAGCCACGGCACATGATGGGGCGCAGCACTCCCGCCCGCGAACAGCGGGACGGCCGCGACCAACGGGATGAAGGCGAGGTCCTGAAACAGCAGCACGGCAAACGTGTCCCGGCCGGAGGGCGTGCCGAGCAGGTCGCGCTCGGCCAGGAGCGGCAGGACGATGGCGGTCGAGGACAGGGCGATCCCTGCGCCGATCACCACCGCGGCGGGCCAGGGCAGGCCGGTCCAGTGCGCGGCACCCGCGAGCACCGCGGCAGTGACGGCCACCTGGGCCGGCCCAAGGACGAACACCGCACGCCGCATGACCCACAGGCGCTGCGGCCGGACCTCCAGCCCGATCAGGAACAGCAGCATGATCACGCCGAGTTCGGACACGTCGGCGATCTCGCCGACATCGGTGATCAGGCGCAGGCCGGACGGCCCGATCAGCGCGCCGCCCGCGAGGTATCCCAGCACGCTGCCCAGGCCCAGGCGGCGTGACAGCGGCACCAGGAGAACCGCGGTCGCCAGCAGGATCGCGATGGTCAGGAGCATGGAGCGGTCTGGTTCTGTTGGAGTCCGCGGCGCGCCGCTACGCTCGCGCCTGCAGGACGTGGCTGTCGATGCGGCCGGCCTTGACCTCGGCCATCGCCCGCCAAGCCTGGGCGAGCGATCCCTCCATGTCGATCCCCCGGCACGCATCCTCGATCACGTGCACCTCGAATCCGGCGGACACCGCGTTGATCGCGGTCCAGCCGACGCAGAAGTCCGTGGCCAGCCCCGCAAGGAACAGCCGGTGCAAGCCGCGCTCGCGCAGGTAGCCGGCGAGGCCCGTGGACGTGCGCCCATCCGCCTCAAGGAAAGCGGAGTAGCTGTCCACGGTGCGGCGGAACCCCTTGCGAACGACCAGCTCCGCATGCGGCAGGTCGAGGCCGGGCGCGAAGTCGGCGCCTTCGCTGCCCTGCACGCAGTGCGTGGGCCACAGCACCTGCGGCCCGTACGGCAGCTCGATCCGCTCGAACGGCGCCCGGCCGGGATGGTTGGCGGCGAAGGACACGTGCGCGGCCGGGTGCCAGTCCTGAGTCAGCAGCACGTGGTCGAACAGCATGCCCAGCCGGTTGATGGGCGCCACCAC
>CAXTUO010000291.1:0-5330 GCA_964247175.1 uncultured Acetobacteraceae bacterium
CCGTTCGGGGTCGGCGTGGCCGCGGCGGCGGCGGGCGCCGCGCTTGCCCTCACGCTCGGGCGCAAAACGGCCCGGGGGTGATGAGGCGGCGGCCTGCTACTCCATGGTGTTACACGGCCAGCCACCGCCCTTCCCGCGCGGACCGGTAGGCCAGCTCCACGAGCCTCTGCACCTCGTAGCCTTCGCGGAAGTCCGGTCCCCGGCGCGGGCCGCCGGCGACGGCTTGCAGGAAGTCGCGCGCCTCGATGGCCTTGAGGTCGTTGAAGCCGATCTGATGGCCCGGCGCCACGCAGAACGCGCCGTATGGCTCGTGCTCCGGGCCGGCGAACACGGTGCGGAACCCGCGCCGGCCCGCCCCATCCCCGGCGTAATAAACCTGCAGCTCGTTGAACCGCTCCTGCGTGAACAGGATCGCGCCTTTGGAGCCATAAAGCTCGAAGTCGTGCTGCATCTTGCGGCCCGTGGCGATCCAGTTCGCTTCCAGGCTGCCGGAGGCACCTCCCTCGAAGCGCAGGAACAGCCGGGCGACGTCGTCCACCTGCACCGCGTGGGTCTCGGCGGCGCCGGCGCGGACCGGGCGCTCGGCGACGGGCGTGTCCACCTCCGCCATGAGCTTCGCCACGGGGCCGACCAGGTGGCGGGCCGCCGCCAGGATGTGGCTGCCGATGTCGGCCAGGGCGCCGCCCCCGCCTGCCGGGTCGAGGCGCCAGGTCCAGGGGGCTTGCGCGTCGGCCATGTAGTCCTCGGCGTGGACGCCGCGGAAGGTGCGGATCGTGCCGATCTCGCCGGACGCGACGATCTCCCGGGCCAGGGCGACCATGGGGTTCTTGAGGTAGTTGAAGCCCACCTGGGTGGCCAGCCCGGCGGTTTCGGCGGCCTCGGCCATTTCCAGCGCCTCGGCGGCGGTGGGCGCCAGCGGCTTCTCGCACCAGACATGCTTGCCCGCGGCCAGGGCCGCGAGCGCCATCTCGCGGTGCAGGGTGTTGGGCGTGGTCACGGACACGACGTGGATTTCCGGGTCGTCCAGCAGGTCGCGCCAGTGGCCGGTCGAGCGCCGGAAGCCCAGCGCCCCGGCCGCGCGCCCGGCGAGCGCCGGGTCGGCGTCGGCCAGGACGGCGAGGTCCACGGCGAACGGCAGGCCGAACACCCGGGCCGCCGTGGCGTAGCCCAGCGCGTGCGCCTTGCCCATGAAGCCGGACCCGATCAGGCCGACGCCGATCTTGCTCTCTGTCACCATGCTGCGCTGTTCCTGGAAGGGTTCGGGGTCAGAGGGATGTGCGGGGGCGTGTTCTGCAGGGGGAGGCCGGGAAGCGGTGATCGGCGGGCTGTCGAGAACGTGGCGCCCTTGAACCGGCGCCTGGGTCCTCTCTTCCCCGCAGATTTTGGTTCGTGTTAAAATTTGTCGCAACGTGATATCCAGAGAGGGTGGCGCCAAATCCGGCGCTGACGTTTCAAGAAAAGCGGCGTCCGGGGAACGGACGAGGCGGTGCCGCAAGGTCGGCAGGCGAGGGAGGACAAGCGGTGCCGGTTCTGGAGCTGCGCAACATCGTCAAGCATTTCGGCGCGATCCACGCGCTGAACGACGTGGACCTGCACATCGGGCCAGGCGAGGTGCTGGGCTTGATGGGCGACAACGGCGCGGGCAAATCGACGCTGGTCCGGATCATGGCCGGCAACTTCCCGCCCACCTCCGGAGAGGTTCTGATCGACGGCGAAGCGCAGCACTTCGGCAAGCCGGTCGAGGCCCGGGAAAAGGGGATCGAGGTCGTGTACCAGGACCTCGCGCTGTGCAACAACCTGTCGGCCGCGGCCAACGTGTTCCTGGGGCGCGAGATCAAGAAGGGCGCCTGGCCGATCCGCTGGCTGGACCACGCGGCCATGGCCCGGCGCGCCGGCGAGCTGTTCGCCGAGCTGAAGTCGGAAACCCGGCCCCGCGACCTGGTGCGGCAGATGTCGGGCGGGCAGCGGCAGGCCGTGGCCATCGCCCGCACCCGCTTGTCGCGGGCCAAGGTGGTGCTGATGGACGAGCCGACCGCGGCCATCTCCGTGCGCCAGGTCGCGGAGGTGCTCGGCCTCATCCGCCGGCTGCGCGACAGCGGCATGGCCGTGATCCTGATCAGCCACCGCATGCCGGACGTGTTCGATGTATGCGACCGGGTGGTGGTCATGCGCCGCGGGCGCAAGGTCGCCGACAAGCCCATCGCCGGCACCAGCCCCGAGGAAGTCACCGGCCTGATCACGGGAGCGATCCATGTCGCCTGACACGTCCCAAACCACGCATGCCACCATCGACCGCGCGATCCTGGACGCGCGGGAACGGTCGGCGCTCCAGGGCCTCGTCGCGTCCCAGGCCTTCTGGGTCACGGTCGCGCTGGCGGTGATCTGCGTCATCATGGGGGTGTGGCAGCCGGCCTCCTTCGCCACGTTCGACAACTTCTTCAACATCACCCGGAACTTCTCGTTCATCGGCATCATGGCGCTGGGCATGGTGGCGGTGATCGCCACCGGCGGCATCGACCTGTCGGTCGGCTCGGTGATGGGCCTCGTGGCCGTGGTCTGCGGCCTGGTGCTGCAGGCCGGCAGTCCCTGGTGGCAGGCGGTGCTTGCCGGGCTGGCGGCGGGCGGGGTTGTCGGCTTGATCAACGGCGTGCTGGTCGCCTATGTCGGCCTGTCGTCCTTCGTGGTCACGCTGGGCATGCTGTCCATCGCCCGGTCGGTCGCGGTGGTGCTGTCGGGCAACCGCATGATCTACGAGTTCGGACCTGGCGGACCCGCCTTCAAGCTGCTCGGCAACGGCCGCCTCGACCTGTTCCGGATCGGCGAAAGCACGCTGTCCCTGTCCTTTCCGCTGCTGATCCTGATCGTCCTCACCGCGGCCTTTGCCGCCGTGCTCAAGATGACGGCCTGGGGCCGCTACATCCTCGCCATCGGCGGCAACGAGAACGCGGCGCTGCTCACCGGCGTCCCGGTGAAGCGGGTGAAGGTCCAGTGCTACGTGGTGTCGGGCCTCGCCGCGGCGCTCGCGGCGGTGCTGAACGTGGGCTGGTCGGGCTCGGCCATCAACGCGCTGGGCACGGGATACGAGCTGCTTGCCATCTCGGCGGCGGTGATCGGCGGCGCCAACCTGCTGGGCGGGCACGGCAGCGCCTACGGCGCCCTTATCGGCGCCGCGCTCATCTTCGTCATCCGCAACGCGCTCCTGATGGCCGGCGTCGATTCGAACTGGCAAGGCACCTTCGTGGGCGTGTTCCTGGTTGCCGCGGTTTATCTGGGGAAGATCCGCGCAAGAAGCGGCTGAGCCGGGCGAACCACCGGCACGCCGTTCGATCAACAAGGGTTCAGGAAGGGTCAGCATGCTGAGATCGGCTTTGTTGTGCGCGGCGGCGGTCGGCGCGCTTGTTCTGGCCGCGGGCGGAGCAAGCGCCGCGGACAAGAAATACACGTTCGCGCTCGTGCCGAAGAACACCAACAACCCGTTCTTCGACCAGGCGCTGGACGGCTGCCGCAAAGCCGAGAAGGAGCTGGCCGGCGCGGTCCAGTGCCTTTACATCGGACCCGGCGAGCACGGCGGCGGCGACGAGCAGGCGCAGATCGTCGCGGACCTGATCACCAAGCGGGTGGACGGCATCGCGGTGTCCCCGGCCAACGCGGCGGCCATGGCGAACGCGCTGTCTGGCGCCAAGGCGGCCAACATCCCGGTGCTGACCTGGGACTCCGACCTGCTGGAACGGGACAAGGGTTTGCGCGTCGCCTATGTGGGCACGCACAACTACGACATCGGCGTGAACCTCGCCAAGCAGGTGATGCAGGCCAAGCCGCAGGGCGGCACGATTTGCATCCAGTCCGGGGGCGCCGCCGCGGCCAACCACAACGAACGCATGCAGGGCATCCGCGACACGCTTTCGGGCAAGAAAAGCGCCGCATCGCCCGGCGAGCGCCTGGCCGGGCAGAACAACTGGACGGAAGCGTCCGGCTGCCCGCTCTACACGGACGACGATTTCCCGCGCGCGATCCAGCAGATGGAGGACACGCTCGCCAAGCTGCCCAACCTGGACGCCTTTGTGCCCACGGGCGGCTTCCCCGAGTTCCTGCCGGACGCCTACCGCAACATCGCGTCGCGCTACAAGGACAGGATCGCCTCGAACAAGATGGCGCTGGTGGTCGCGGACACGCTGCCCGTGCAGATCGAGCTGCTGAAGGAAGGCTTGGCCACCGGGAACGTCGGGCAGCGCCCGTTCGAGATGGGCTACAAGGCCATGTACTTCCTGAAGGACATCAAGGACGGCAAGGCGGCCCCGCAGGACCCGACCTACACCGGCCTGGACGTCTGCACCCCCAAGACCGCCGCGACCTGCATCGGCGGCGGCAGCTAAAACCGCGGGGTGCCGCCCGCCGGGTGGCACCCCGCCCCTGCCCCGCGCGGGACGCTGAGGCCTGCCCAGGCATAGCCTTGCATCTCCGCGCGCTCCCGAGCTTGCCGACGTGGCGATTGTGGGGGCGAGGTCGCGCGTCACGCCAGGCGGTCAGCCCTGCTCCTTGCCCGCCGTGGTCCTGGCGGCGCCCACCTTGCGGGCGGTGTTCCGCTTGGCGCTGCACCAAGCCAGGGGCCTGCTCCGCCTCATGCTGCGCGTGCCGGGCCACGACGCTGGCGGCGCCGCGCCCGCAGCCGCGCCGGACCGGCGAGCGCCTTGCACCTGCTGGTGGACCGCACGGACCTGCGCTTGGGCGGCACGACACGCCGGTGGCGGCGGGAGCTGCACGCCGGCCTGGATGCCGAACGGTCCGGATCGTCGCCGCCCCGCTCACGGCCAAGGAGGCCGACGGCGCTGCGGCGGGTGCCTTGCTTGATCAGGTCACAAGCGCGGTGGCCTTGCTTGTTGGCAACGGCGGGCACATCGCCGGGCACGGCCGCAGAGATTCCGAACCGGACACGGCTTGGGCGAAACCGGGCGTGGCCCGGCCGGTTACGGCCTCCATGACCTTCGAAGCACCCAAAGACCGTTGGGCACAGATGCTGCTGGCCGACATCGCTGTCGGCCTGTTCGCCGGACTGGTGGCGACGCAGGTGACAAACCTCGCACAAGGGCCATTGCAGCGGATGACGCCGGACAGCGTCGCGCGCCAGGAAAGGCGGGTCCGCCCCGGCGCATCCTCGTCCCTGGTTGCGGCCAGAAAGGCCGCCGGGCGCCTCCATTGCGCCCCCAGTCGGCAGAAGCTGGGTTGGCTGGGCAAGGCGATCCACTTCGGCATCGGCATGGCATGGGGGCCGGTTTATGGCCTCCTGCGGCGGCACGGCGGTTTGGGGCCGTTCGGCGCGGCCCTGGCCAGCG